>JALNVO010000045.1 GCA_023231365.1 Fibrobacteraceae bacterium
AGGGAACCGGCTTCTCGCCATAAAAATTGAGCTTTTAGGGTGCCCTTAATTCAAAAGTACGCGAATTTCCGGCCTCATCGCTGATTTTGATGGTGAACGGCTCATTTTGGGTCGGCAAATCGGATATTTTTAAAATAATTTCCTTTGGTTCGGAATCGTATTCGGCATAGATGTATTTTCCTGTTTGATCGCTCGCTTGTATTGCGTTTCCGTTCGGGATGCCAGATTCCTTGTCTATAACCGGGATGCGGAGCACAGGTGATTTTTTACCTGCAATGTATGCGGAATCCAACCGCATTTCACCGAGCTCTGGGGCCGTGGTATCGCTGATGAATCCGATGTCGCGGAGTTCATTTGCAGAAGTTGTCAATGCATTGTTTTTTGTTTCTTGCTTGCTGAAGAGGAACCAACGCCTGCTTGTTTCACCTAGATAATAAAGCGGGGCTGTGGCGAGTCCTCTGTCAATTTCAATCTGCCAATCTTTTAAGAAGTGGAGACCTTTCGGGTGAAATTCAATTGCACAAACGCTGTCTGAAGGAAGCCTTTTGACGGCGAGGGCCCTCATCCAAGGGACGTTTTTGAGACCGCCTATCGTTTGGCGGATAGTCTTTCCTTCGAAAGAGAACTTCCAATCGAAATTGCCTGCATTTTTCCCAATAAGGGCTATTGGAATCTCTTCCTGTTTCCCGTTGCGGGAAAGGACGATCTTCTCTGCTTTGGGATGTTTTTCAAAAATTTGTGCAAGTGGTAGCGGCTCATGCAAAAATTCTGTGCATAAGTCTTTTGCCTTGTTCTTTCCTTTTTCATATAAAGTAAATGAATCCACTGGGCACAGGTTTAGCCCGAGCCATGTGCGGCTAAGGAATGAAAATAGTGCGGAATCCTGGTTTGCCGTGTGCATCGATGGTTTTTGCCCTTCGCAGGAATCGGCAAAGGAAAATTCGCGCTGAGAAACGTTTCCTACCATATCTTCAACTTCCAATTGGAGAGAATCGCCGTTTATAATTTTTGCGGGTAGGTAATGCCAATCGCCGGCACTATCGGCTTCTTCGGCCCAGAGGAGCTCTTCGCGGATTTGTATCATCCGGCTAAAGTAAAGCGTGTCTTTGATGATCTCGCTTAAAATTTTTCCCTTGCGTTTAAGAGTTACGCGGCGCACGGACATTGGATTTTCAAGGGGAGTTCGGCTATAGTCGGCAATTTTGAATACGAGATAGATAGGCTCTTTCGCCTTTTTTGCCTTTGGCACGGCGAGGCATCCATTCTTGAGGGCTTCTTCGCCCGTAAGAGCTATATTTTCTTTGCGGAAAGCAGCAGCTCCCAAAATGAGCGGGGCAAGAGTATCGCCGCAGACGACTCCATTCCGGCAGGGCAGGATGAGTTTATCTGTATCCCCGCGCATTTCCAAATGCAGGTGCGGGTTTCCGATGCCCGAACTTCCTGTAAATGAAAGCGTGTCACCGGTTTTGAATTCTGGAATTTTTGGATTTTCAATCGATATGTCATTTTTTGACAATCTTTTCTGCACTGCCGTAACGAGAGAATCCAGCGGTTTTGAAAATCCGCTTTGATGGGCGAAAACCCAAGTTATGCCGCTTTCTCCCTTGAAATAGATGACTTTCCCGTATCCAAAGGGAGAAAGTCTAACTTCAATGATCTTTCCGTTTTCGGGGGCGATCACCGGGAATCCTTCCTCCATATCCGTAGAAAAGTCGATGCCCGCGTGATAGCGGGTCCCGCGGCTCTCTCCAAAGGACGATGTCAAATAGCCTTTACTTCCGAAGGGCATATAATTTGACAGGTTTGCGGCAAAAGCGGAAACGGCTACAAAAAGTATGATGGATAGATGGATCGGTTTCATTAGAAAATTTTGCGGAGAAGTAAAAGAAGCGAAGCTGGAATAGGAACGAAAAACGACGGATACTGTTTTCATCAAGCGGTTTTTTGACGATTTATCGAAATAAGTTCTAGCCATTTGATCTCTGTGTGGCTTCTAGGCCAACTTTTTAAAGAATCGCGGCTGATGAAAATCCGGCTTGGGTGTGCAAATGGGGAAGAGGGAAAGATAGTGCGGCCTTCGGCTCTTGTCTGCGCACTTATACAGGTTTCCAAAAATTTCAACGCCGTCCAGGGTGCTGTTTTTCCCTAAGATGAATGAAGGTATGGACACGTGGAGATTCCAGGATACATACTTTCCGTCGTTGATGATTTCGTTTGCGCTGCGGAGTATCCGGCTGTATTGCGAAGCCAAAAGTTCTTTTCGTTGCCAGCGGTTCTTGCCCCGTGCGGCGAAGCAATAACCGCGGCTTGTAAATTCAAAATTTAAGTAGTCCTCCGAATTGTCCAGGGCTTTGACGAAAACCTCAACGCAGCTTTCTTCCCAGGCGCGCCCTCCGTCGGCAGTCATTGAGGAGGAATAGCATTCAACGGGTTCTTTGACCTTGAAATAGATTTCCAAAAATTGACCATTTTTGAATGCGCGGGTAAAGACTTCCGGGAGATCTTCATCCGGGGCGGATTCCCAAATACGGTTAGGATGTAGCAGCATGCTAGAAATGTAGTAACATTTTTTATAAATTATAAACGCTTTTATTACTGGAGGCTCCATGCTTGATTTGCCTGTTATTCAGATGGTCCGCGAATCCGATTTAGCGACGGTTGTTGTCCTTTGCATTCTCGCTGTTATGTCTATCGGTTGCTGGGGCATTATTATTGTCAAATTTTTCTTTTTCCGCAAGAATCAGAAGGCGAATGCCCGCTATTTCAGAAAGTTCGAAAAAATTACGCATTTTGTCGATCTGAAACCACTTTGCGAATCCAGTGGAGATAGTGCCCTCAAGCGTTTGACGGAAGAAGTTCTCATCGAAGCTTCCAAGTTCAGCAATTTCGTGAGCTATGATTCCATTCAGCATCGCGCGTCCCTTCTGGAAGATACGATACAGCGTTCCATTGAAGGAATACGTTTGGATGAAAACCGCCATTTGAATTTTCTCGGTATGAGTGCCAACATTTCTCCGTTCTTCGGCCTTTTGGGAACTGTGTGGGGTATTATGACGGCGTTCTTCCAGATAGGCCAGCATGGTTCTGCGGATTTAACTGTCGTAGCTCCGGGTATTGCCATGGCTTTAATTACGACTGTTGCGGGGCTTGTCGTCGCTATTCCTGCTTCGGGTGCGTACAACATTTTTGTTTCGCGCACGGGTGAAAATGAAATTGCTTATTATAACTTCGGCAGCCGCCTACTCAGCCTCTTTAAGCGCGGAGACCTTCTCGCACTTGAAGAAGTTGCAGGTTAAGGAGGGCTTGTGAAGCGCAGTCGCGGAAAGACCATTAATCAGGAGATGAACCTCACCAACATGATCGATGTTGTGTTTTCCATCCTCATCGTTTTTATGATCTCTGCACCGCTGATGAGCCAGGGTGTCAAAGTGGATTTGCCGAAGGCAGAAGCCCCGACGATGCAACAGGAAAAGCTCCTGAAAGTTTCGATTACCAAAAAACGGGAAATCTATATCGCGGATATGAAAGTCGAATTTCCAAATTTCCGCAATATATTCAAATCCCTGTGGGATGGCAATATGGCGGTAGTGATCAATGCCGACGAATCCGTGGATTACGGCCTTGTGATGAAGGTTGTTTCGCTCGTGCAGCAGGCAGGTGTTACCAAACTCGGATTCCTTACTTTACCCGGAGATGACAAGATCCAAAAATGAGTACGCGCCCATCGCCATTTTTTCAAAGCGGTTGGAACGGCAAACTACCTAAGATAGTTGCGGTGTCGTTGTGTTTTCATTTTTTTATTGTCATTATAATTGTAATTCTCAACAAGATTCATTTTACGCAAGAACCCGAGCCGGTGAAGGTTTTTGAACTGGTCCAACTTCAAGCGCCCAATATGCCGCAACCCGTAGCGCATCATAAAAAGAGAAGTGAATCCAAACCCAAGGTGAAAAACGAAGAGCCTAAAAAGCAGGAAGTGAAGAATGAACCGACGCTCCCTCCGGAGCCTAAGCTCACTAAAGAACCGCTACCCAAGGAAGAGCCGGCAAAGACAGAACCGCAGCCGGAACCCGAACCCGAAACGACAGATGACTCTTTCGAAGACGATATGGACCTTCCGGATTTTGCGGAACAGTCGGGGTTAAATCCTGTGGGTTCCGTAGACATGGATCCTCTAATGCAAGTTTATTTGGAACGCCTCAAGCAGATCATTATGCAGCATTTCAATCCGCCATCCGGGATGAATGTCTCTAAGAATACCAAGACTTCCGTGCAATTCACGGTGGACCGTTTTGGGAACATTACGGATATTACGCTTAAGCGGTCTTCGGGAAACCAGACTTGGGACCACCTTTCGATGCGCGCCATTCAAATTTCCAAGTTGCCGGAACTTCCGCCGAATTATCGCGCTCCTGCCATTTCCTTGAACTTCAACTTCACTCCGAATTAAAATCTTTGTACTATTATGACTATAATGATGAGACATATTGGATTTCTTTTTTTTACGGTGTTTCTTGCCTTTGCGGAATCTTTTGCCGCCATTGATACTATTTCCGTAGATGTGGGCATCTCTGTGACGAATACGATGCCTATCGGCGTAGTTCCTTTCGAGGAATCCGGATCTTTCGAGGCGCTTGCGAATAAACCGAATGAAATTCTCAAGCACGACTTTGAATTTTCTGGCCGCTTTACCGTTGTGGAAAGCAAAAAGTTTGATTTGGTCAAGTTCAGCCGCGAAGGTGCAAAATTCTACGCGACGGGGAAGATGGAATCCGTGGGCGCAAATGTCAAGCTTTCTTGCTATCTCTATGCCTCTCAGACGAAAGACTTGGTTCTTGGTGAGTCTTATACCGTTCCGCAAAAGAGCGTGCGCGATGCCGTCCACGATTTTGTAGATAAAGTAATTAAGCAACTCTGGGGCGAATACGGTGTGGCCTCTACCAAAATGACTTGGGTTTCTAAAGTGGATGGCGTAAAACAGATTGTCGTGGCGGATTATGATGGCTATAACCGCCGTCAGATTACGCATGATACGACAATCAACATTATGCCTACTTGGGGGCTTAATAATGAGTCCGTTACATACGTAAGCTTCCGCAATGGAAAGGCCCAGCTCTTTGAAAAGAACATTTATTCCGGCAAGGAAAAACGCCTTTTCGCCGAACAAAACCAGACTTTTAGTCCGTCTGTAAATCCAGTGACGGGTGAACTTTTGTATGCATCCATCGCCGAAAATAAGACGACTCTTTATTTGGGCAATCCACAAACGGGGAAGAGCCGCAAGATTTTTTACGGGCGCGCTTCGCAGGTGAGCCCATCTTGGAGCCCGTTTGGTTCGGAAATTCTCTTTACGAGCGATCGCGGCGGGAATCCCCAGATTTATGTGATGGGTAAGGATGGCAGTGATGTGCGCCGCGTAACTTATATGGGAAGTTATAATGAACGCGCATCATGGTCGCCAGAAGGAGACCGCATTGTCTATACATCCATGGATGATGGTAGAATGAACATTTATACTTGTGCGATTGACGGCTCGGACATTGTGCAGCTCACGAGCAATGCGGGTACGAATGAGCATCCGACGTGGTCTCCGGATGGTATGCTTATTGCATTCTCCAGCAATCGCTCAGGATCCAATCAGATTTATATTATGCGGAAGGATGGTACGAATGTGATGCGTATTACAAACGGCGGTGATAATACGGCTCCTTCGTGGTCTTTTTATTCACAGGAAAAACAGAATAACCAACAAACGAAAGGATGGTAGAACAATGAAAAAAATGATTCTCGTCATGATTTCTGGTTTAGTGGCGTTCTCTATCGTAGCATGTTCCAAGAACAAGCCCGAAGTGAACCCGACTTCCAAGAATGCTCCGGCTGCGGCGGAACAGAAGGCTCCAGCTAAAGACAATTCTGATTCTCTAGAAAAAGCCCGCTTGGAAGCGGAACGTTTAGAGGCAGAACGCCTTGAAGCGGAACGCGCCCGGGTAGAAAAACTGATTAATGATCTGATGACAGACGATGTTTACTTTGACTTTGACCGCGCCGAACTTACAGAAAAGGCAAAGGAAGTGCTGACGCAGGTTGGCGATGCCCTTCTGAAAGAACCGCGCTTTGTGATAACGGTGGAAGGCCATACGGATGCCCGCGGCACGGAAGATTACAATATGACGCTTGGAAGCAAGCGGGCCGTAAAGGTAAAGGAATTCCTCATCGCTTACGGAGTTTCTGCCGATCGGATGGAAACGGTGAGCTATGGCAAGGAAAAGCCCAAGGCTCTCGGCGAATCTGAAGAGGCTTATGCCCAGAATCGCCGTGCTAATTTCAAGGTCAGCATTAAGAAATAGTTGCCTGAAGGTTTTGTTTTTGATTTGAGACAATGCTCGAGGTTTTTTATGAAACGATTGATTTTTGGATCTTTGATTTGTGCATTTGCCCTTACGGCGTGCTCCAATGTGACTCTTCTCCGCACAAAGGAAATGAAGGCGGTAGGGAATGATGTAAAAGAAGAGGTGACGGCTTCGGCCGAAGCTTCACAGGCAAAGATCGATTCTCTTTCTAAAATCATCGATTCCTTGGGAATCGTGCAGAAGCGGATGAAAACAGAACTTTCAATGCTTTCCTCCAAACTGGCCGATGTGAGCGAGAAAAGCGACAGCCACCAAGAAGAGTTGCTGTACCGCTTGGATATGCTTCTCGGCAAGTCGGACAAGATCCTTTCAAAGAAAGTTGTCGTGAATGGCTTAGCTGTTTCTCTCCCTGCGGATAAGGATTCTGTTTCTCAAGAAAAACTTCAAATATTGGATTCTCTGTTTACGACAGCGCGTTCCGATTATCATCGGGGCGAGTTCAAACTTGCATATTCCGGGTTTAAGCAGGTATATGAAGAAGCAAAGACTGGTACGCTCGCTTCTGATGCTTTGTATTGGATGGGTGTGTGCTTAGTGGATGCTTCGCAGGTGGAGAAGGCAAAGGTCGTTTTTAATCGCGAAATAACTCAGTTCCCGGATGCTCCGCGGACGTGTTCTGCTTTGTTCAAACTTTCGTCCCTTGCGGAAAGTGAAAATAATGTAGCTCTCCAGAAGCAGTATTTGCAGAAAATTCTCAGCACCAAGAGTTGCACGGATTCCAACGAATTCTTGCAGGCCGCAGAAATTCTGGAGACGATCTTAAATTCGGGGACATCGACGGAACCTCATCCGGCGAAGGTTCCTGATTCGAGTTCTCTGCAAAAGTAAGATGGATGGATTTTAAAATTTCAAAAACCCTCTTGTGAAAACAGGAGGCTTTTTCTTATAAACAAAAGCCGAAGAAGCGGAGTGCTTCTTCAACTTCAATTGATCCGAAGGCTTTATCCGAACAAGTCCGGCGAGTTCGGGTCCTTTTTATCGCCCGGAAGTTCTTCCTTGGGCTCGTTTTCAATTCGGGTCACTCGCTTGACTTTCTTGGCGGTAAATTTACTTCCGAGAGCTTTGTAGGTTTTGATGTCGGCGACTTCGGTGAGATCCAGTTCTTCCTTCTTGACTTCGTGGCCCGCTTGGTATTCCATCAGCACCTTGGCTTCGTCAGTGCTAAAGAATTCCACCATACGGGTATCCGGGTGATCGGAAAGAATGTTGAATTCCGAAGATGTGGGACAGTTTTCAAGAGTAAACCGTTTTACCATATAATTGAAGTTATCGCCTTCAAAATAGAGTACGGAGAACACTTGTTCCGGGTCGTATTTGCCGAGATAGAGAATATCCGTACCGACGAGAATCGGATCGGTCATATCATGGAGCTTGGCCATTCCGTTTGTGCGGACGGAAATGAGTTTATCTTCTTCGGCGAATTCGCCGAGAGAGTCTCCCTTCTTTTGTGTGCTCACTATGCCCGAGATGGCATCGAAGTAATAGATCTTCGCTCCGAGCGTGCTTACCCCTTGGCTTACTTTTTTGATGGTGCGCACCGGGTATTTAGTAACGATATTTCCAATCGCGTTTCTGCCCTTGACTTCCGTAAGTGAAAAATCCACTTCAAAGTTGAGCTTGATCCTCGGACGCGGCTTGAGAATAATTTCGACGACTTCTGCTTCTCCATTCGGGTTTGAGGAAAGGTACAGCATCTTGGTGCCAGGCTTTCCCTTGCCCATCGGATAGTCCTTGTCGTGTGTAATGCCGCCGACGTTGAAGCGCTTGATGAGCGCGGGGCCATCCTTGCCATCTTGGTAGATTGCGTTGTAAATGCGGCGTTCGTCGTCCTTTTTGAATTTTTCTACAAGGAGAATGTCCTTGCCTACAAAGTCCTTGTCGGATACTCGCACCACTTTATATGTGCCATCTGCTTTGAATGCGATGATGTCGTCATATTCAGAAACGTCGAATAAATATTCTTCTTTCTTGAGCCCTGTTCCGATAAAGCCTTCCTTGCGGTTCACGAAGAACTTCTGGTTGGCCATAGCTATGTGCACAGCTTCCACTTTGCCGAATTCTGCGATCTGCGTCTTGCGTTCGCGGCCTTCGCCGTACTTCTTTTCCAAATTTTTGAAGTGGGCAATGGCGTAATCGGTGAGGTGTGCCAAGAGGCCTTCGACTTCGGCAATTTTTTCGTCGAGCTCCTTCAAGTATTCATCCGTCTTCTTGCGGTCGAAATGGCTCAAGCGGCGTACCGGAATTTCGGCGAGTTTTAGAATATCGTCCGTGGTTGCTTCACGGCGAAGTTTTCGCGTGTAAGGCTTGAGGCCCTCGCCGATGAGAGCGACCATTTCTTCCCGGTTCTTGGACTCTTTGATGACTTCGTATACTTCTCTTTCAATGAAGATTTTTTCGAGACTCGTCGCATGCCACTTTTCCTGCAAATGGTTGAGCTCGTTCTTGAGTTCCCATTCGAGGAGTTTTACCGTGTGATCCGTACTGAGTTTTAAAATGTCCGTTGTGGTAATGAATGCCGGCTTCTTGTTTACGATCACACAAGTACAAGGCGAAAGGGACATCTCGCAATTGGTAAACGCATAGAGCGCTTCGATCATCTTTTGGGGCTCTGTCCCCGGGAGAAGGTGAATGATGATCTCCACGTTTTGCGCTGTGTTGTCGTCAACGCGCTTGATCTTGATCTTACCCTTTTCGTTTGCGGCGACAATGGATTCGATAAGCGATCCTGTCGTGGTGCCGTAGGGAATTTCGCGGATGACGAGAGTCTTGGAATCTTCGACTTCAATTTTCGCGCGCACCTTGACTTTTCCGCCTCTTGCTCCATCGTCGTAGTGCGAAATGTCGACTGTTCCGCCGGTAAAGAAATCGGGGTAAAGCGTGAATTTCTTGCCTTTGAGGTAGGCAATACTCGCTTCGCAAAGTTCGCAGAAATTATGCGGAAGAATGTAAGTAGAAAGACCGACGGCAATACCGTCTACGCCTTGGGCGAGTAGCAATGGAAATTTTGCCGGAAGAGCTACAGGCTCTTTGCTCCGTCCGTCATAACTCGGAATCCACTCAGTCGTCTCGGCGTTAAAGAGAACCTCCAATGCGAATTGGGAGAGGCGCCCTTCAATATAGCGGGGAGCGGCCGCCGGGTCGCCGGTAAACGGATTTCCCCAGTTTCCTTGAGTTTCCACGAGCAAGTTCTTTTGTCCGAGTCCTACCAGAGCTTCATAAATGGAAGCGTCGCCGTGCGGGTGGTAACGCATGGTATTGCCCACCACGTTTGCCACTTTGTTAAAACGACCGTCGTTCATTTCAAAGAGAGAATGGAGAATGCGGCGCTGCACGGGCTTTAGACCATCTTCAAAATAGGGAACGGCGCGATCGAGAATCACATAGCTTGCATAGTCTAGGAACCAGCCGTCATAAAGCTTTTCAAGGTGGTTGGCATTTGATAATCCGAGTGTTTCTGTCGTACTAAGAACGGAGGCTTCCCGAGTGTTTGCGTATTTGCCGATATTGTTTTCGGTGGAATCGCCTTGATTCTTTTCGTCGCTCATTTTACAGCTCCTCTACCGCGTCTGCGCGCAGGTTCTTTACAATACGGTCTTGCCGTTCGGGTGAATTCTTGCCCATATAGTATCCGAGCATTTTGCCGAGGGATGCATCCGGAGGGGAAACCACGCTTTCGAGGCGCATCGCGTCTCCGATGAATTGTCCGAATTCCTCTGGGTTTATTTCTCCGAGGCCCTTGAATCGGGTGATTTCCACCCCTTTGCCGCCGAGTTCCTTTGCCGCTTCATCGCGTTCGGATTCATCGTAGCAGTACTGAGTTCTCTGTTTGGTGCGGACGCGGAAGAGGGGCGTCTGCAAAATGTAGAGATGCCGCTGTTCCACGAGTTCTGGGAAAAACTGAAGGAAGAAAGTCATGAGAAGAAGCCGGATGTGCATACCGTCCACATCGGCATCGGTTGCGATGATCACTTTGTCGTAGCGGAGCGAATCCAGCCCGTTTTCAATGTCGAGCGCGTGCTGGAGCAAATTGAATTCTTCGTTCTCGTACACAACTTTCTTCGATTGTCCAAAGCTGTTGAGAGGCTTACCGCGAAGGCTGAACACGGCCTGCGTCTGAACGTCGCGAGCCTTGGTGAGCGAACCGGATGCGGAATCACCCTCGGTGAGGAATATCATCGTATCGCGGCGGCGCACGTCCTTACCGTCAGTGAGGTGCACCTTGCAATCGCGGAGCTTTTTGTTGTTCAAGTTTGCCTTGCGGGCACGTTCGTTTGCAAGTTTGCGGATTCCGGCAATGTCCTTCCGTTCGCGTTCGTTTTGGAGAATGCGTTCAAGTAGTGCCTTTTCCGCTTCGGGATTCTTGTGGAGGTAATTGTCCACTTCCACAGAGACGAAATCGACGATCCAAGGCCTGAGGGCTGGGCCGTCCGGGGAGATAGCCGTGCTGCCGAGCTTGGTCTTAGTCTGGGACTCGAAGACGGGTTCCTGGATGCGGATGGAAATTGCGGCGATCATGCAATTGCGGATATCGGCTGGATCCATATCCTTCTTAAAGTGGTCGCGGATGCCTTTTACAAAGCCTTCGCGGAAAGCCATCTGGTGAGTGCCGCCCTGCGTCGTATTCTGTCCATTGACAAAACTGTAATAATGTTCTCCGTATTGGTTGCCGTGCGTAAAGGCAATTTCGATATCTTTCGCCTTAAGGTGCGCCACGGGATAGCGGAGCGTATCGTCCACGCGCTTATTCAGCAAATCGAGAAGACCGTCCTTGCTCGAATATTCCTTGCCGTTCATCACTAGCGTAAGGCCGGTGTTCAGGTAGGCATAGTTCCAGATCTTCTCTTCCATATAGGCGGGAAGATACCGGTAGTTCTTGTTGAAAATCTGCGGATCGGGGGAGAAGGTAATCTCCGTACCGGTCTTCTCGTCGGATTTGCATTCGCCATATTCTCTGACGAGTTTACCGCGGGAAAACTCCGCTTTCTTGCACTTGCCGTCGCGGAAGCTCTGCACAGTAAACGTCTCGGAAAGGGCGTTCACCGCCTTAGTACCAACGCCGTTCAAACCGACTGACTTCTGGAAAGCCTCGGAATCGTATTTACCGCCCGTGTTCATCTTGGAAACGCAGTCGACGACCTTTCCGAGAGGGATGCCGCGGCCGTAGTCGCGCACTTTTACGGAGCGGTCCTGAATATCAATCTCGATGCGCTTGCCTGCTCCCATCACAAATTCATCGATGGAGTTATCGATAATTTCCTTCACAAGCACGTAAATACCATCATCGGGGCTCTGGCCGTCGCCGAGCTTGCCGATGTACATACCCGGCCGCATCCTGATATGTTCGTGCCATTCGAGTGATTTGATATTGCTTTCGTCGTACTTTACCATAGCTAGAACGCCCTAATCCTTTGTTCAAAAGGGAATTTTCAAAATTTGCCCCGAATTTAAAAGAATTTTAGCCGGACGGGGAGGGCCGGTTTTATCACCGGGCGAATATAGAAAAATTTTGCTCATTTGAGTAGTATGCGTTTGTAGGGAGGGGGCTAAACTCGCCCGTTCATCTATGCCCGCGCCCCCTAGCGGCTACTTCGTGCGCCGCTACCCCGAAAAGAATCGGACCGTCCTCTCAAGAAAGCCTCTATCCCTTCCTCACAAATCCATTTCAATTCCTCCTCAACGGCATCATCAAAGAAATCCATGGATGTTTTGCCGGACAGAGCAGATGGTATATCAGGACCAAAAGTTCGTGGATTTTGTGCACAAGCTACAGGAAATTCGACCCCAGAGCTTAGAATAATCTTTTCTGAAAACAATTCGCGTCATATTTAAAAAGATACGGATTTGGCGGTAGTTTTCAGCTCGAGACTGTTTCCAGTGGTAGAATTCGGGATCATTACTTTATTTGAAAAGAAACATCTGGCCCCTTATTGCATATCCCAATCTACCTTTAGATCTCCTTTTTTGCTCGTGATCCTACACCTATTTTCTTACAATGCGCTTTCTCGCGATGGAGTCCGTTTTCCACGTCCTTGTAGACAGCGTTGAATCTTAGGATGTGCTGCGAGTCAAAAGCGTCTCGCCTTCTCATTTTGCAGAAGAGTTCTTTACTAGCGTATGTTCTGTCTACCGCAAAAATCTTTGCAATCCGAGCTTCCGGTGAATATCGGAAGATAATTTTACCGTTATGGAACCTCCTGTCCGCATCGTGTTGGCAGCATCGGAGAATCAGCTCTTTACAATCAGCAGCAGTGTGAATTTTGGTTCTTCCCATAAAATTTTTATATATGTCAATAGAACAGATTCTCGAAAACTTTTGAGTGACGAAAGGATTCTTATGACGATTGACGAAATGTTGAGAAACGCAAAAACAGTGGCGGTTTTTGGGCATGTCCGCCCCGATGGAGATTGCATCGGCTCGGCTCTAGGCCTTTACAATTACATCCGGGACAATTACCCGGCGATAGCTCCTGCTGTCTTTGTGGAACATTTCCCCGAAAGCTATAAACTGTTGAACGGCGCGGACCGGACTCTCCCTGAATACGATAACCGCGATGTGGACCTAGCTTTTTTGTTGGATACGCCCTCTTTTGAACGCACCGGCGCAAAAGGTTCTGAATGCTTGAGAACGGCAAAGTTCACTTGCAATATCGACCATCACATCAGCAATCCGCAGAATTTGTGCAGTGTGAACATCGTAGAACCCGAAGCGAGTTCCACAAGCGAAGTCCTGTATTTCCAATTGAATAAGGACAAAGTATCTAAAACTGCTGCCAATTGCTTGTATTTTGGAATTGTCCACGATACGGGCGCTTTCAAGTTCAGCTGCACGGGCAAGCGCACGATGACCGCCGTTGGTGACTTCATTGACAAAGGCTGCGATTTTGCGAGAATCGTCAACGAAACTTATTACACCCGTACCTACAAAGAGACTCAAGTGACAGGGTATGTGATGGAAAACTGCAAATTGGGACTTTGCGGGAAAGTCGTATATGCGCACATTACACCTTCCGAGATGGAAAAGTTTGGAGTCCTTCCTGTAGAAATGGGAACTGTCATCGACACCCTTCGCGAAGTCGGCGGCACTGAAGTTGCTGTATTCCTCTACCCCATTGACGGCAAATACAAAATCAGCCTGCGGTCCAACTATGTGGTAGATGTCAACAAGATTGCGGGTGAATTCGGCGGTGGAGGCCATATCCGCGCGGCTGGCGCCGCTACGGAAGATGCTCCCGAAATAGCCATTGAAAAAATTCTGGATCTCATTCAGCAACAGCTAAAAACAGATTGTGTAAAGGTCACCTCTAAAAGCTCATTTTTATGACCAGAAACCGGTTCCCTCCAGGGAACGTCAGGGTTCGAAGAGCCGGACTCTGGGCCGGCCCCGCAGGGGTGAGGATGGAACAACGTGACACCGCAACCAATTGGCTGCGACACATCACAATAGTGGGCTTCGCCCAGTCGCCGGGTCTCAGCAATGCAAAAGCAAGCTTTTGCGCTGCATTCGACCTTTGCGACTGTCGTCACTCAAAG
>JALNVO010000046.1 GCA_023231365.1 Fibrobacteraceae bacterium
ACTATCAAGACCTGAGGCGCCGAAGCGGATGCCGAAGGCATCAATACCGCCAGTATTGGCCACTTTTCTTTCCTGCTCCCACAGGGATCATTCTCACTAAGGAGCAAGCTCCTAAGTGTTCATTTTTCTTGCTCGGTTTTTGACAATTTCATTTCACCAAAGCAATTTTTAGAGGTACCCTTGAGAGAAAGGAGCTCCGGTTTTATCCGGGGCTTTTTTTGTATGTAAAAAACAAAAATGATGCCCGTGAAATTTTTTGATTTTCCATCTTTGCTTTTATAAAACAACGCGCAGTGTAACGTAAGACCAGTTGCTTACTCCGCGTTGTTTTTAAAGGCAGGTAAAAAATGCGCAAATCGAAAAAAGGTAAAAACAGCTATCTCTACTTGGTGATAATGGTAGGGTTGCTTATGGCATTTGCCTCGTTTCTCATTCTATTCACATGTTCAATCTCTGCCGTTTATTCCAAGGTATGGCGGCTTCCGGCGGTTTTGTCATTTCTCGTTCTGTGGTTGCGGATTTTTTCCACAAGTGAGCTTCTTTCCAAGTTCCTCGCTTTGGTGAGCTCCATCAATAGTATTGCACCGGTAACGGGGCCTGTGTTTGGAGGCATCATTCTCAAGTTTACCAATTGGAAGGAAAAATTCATCGCTCTCGCTATTTTGGGCGTTATCCTCATCGGTTTAAGCATTGCTTTTAACGAAATGCCACTCTGTGCCGCCTTTTAAGAAATCCTTGTTCTTGACGTTTAGTTTGCTTTGAAAATTTCTTAGGAACCCGAAATATCGGAGGTTTCTTCTGGTATATGTCATATCCACATTCGTCCTTTGTTCTTACTTGGCTTCGTTCTGCATTTGCAGACCGATTCTTAGAAGCTTCCCTTTGAAAGAATGCTATGATTTGTGGGAGATTATAGGGACTGTTGTCTTTGACTTTTGCCGGTCTCTTTTTATATATTCAAAAAGGCATCATTTTTGAAGGAGTATTTCCGTGAAAAAGAATCTTTTGCTTGCCGGTCTTTTTTTGGCGGTGGCTGCTTTTGCTGGAGAATCGTCTAAAAGCGTGGTGATCGTTGCAACGGCCCCATCGGCGTCTTCTCCGCTTCTCCGGTTAGATACGGTCGGTGCTTGCGTAGAAACTTTGCCCGTTCCTGCCGTTTCTACAAAGAGCTCCGAAATCTATTTAAAGAAAATTTCAGGAACTTCTAAAAATGATTATGTGCGCGTGTGGGAGGCGAAAGCACATTTGATGTGGAGCGTCCGATACCGCCTAATGTATGTGTTTGCATCGGGAAACAACCTGGAAAAGCAGGTGCCTGTATTCCAAGCAGAGCAGGCGAACCGGATTTATGAAGAGACTTTTGCCGCAGACCCGGCGGAAGGCTCGTTCTATGCGGGGTCGTCTCCTCGGACTTATTATTTTGATTCAGAAGAAAAAGCCGTCGCTTCTGCCAAGAAGCGTGCAGAAGCGAGAATTGCAGAACTTTCCCCGCTTCTTTGCAAGGATTTGACAAAATAGTCTCTGATTTATTCCAGATTAGAATTCTTTTTTAGAGCTTTAGGACGTTTTTTTATATCAAAAAAAAGTAAATTTCAAAGTATGGAAGAAATTCACATGATATGCCCGCATTGCGGAAACGAAATGGATGTTGCCCTCCAGGGCAAGCCAAGTTCTATGATCGTCTGTGTTTGTGGCAAGTGCAAAGCTCCGCTGGTTTCTCTGGACGGAGATGTTTTTGAGCTTGACCGCGAAGAATTCCAGGCGCTCCGCAAGAAGCTTTCTCATGTAGTGGATGCTCTTGTGGCGAATGCGGAATCGATCCAAGTGAATAATTCCAAAATCGAGAGCAAGCCAGTCAGTGGGCAGATTTCTTCTCCGAAGGTGCAGCAACCCGCTTTCCCGCATACCGCGATTTCCAAGGCGGATGTGGATGATCTTCGCATTGATTTGGAAACCTGTAAAGATGTCTCTGAATTCATCGACCGATTGTGAAGGGTCCTTGAATGCTCGCTTTCTTTTTGGCAGCGTTGATTGTTGCTGCCGTTCCCGGTCCTGATAATCTTTTCGTGCTTGCGCAAAGTGCGACTTTTGGTCGCAGGGCAGGACTTTGTGTTGTTGCCGGACTTTGCACGGGCATTTGCTTTCAGACCGTTCTCCTCGTTGCCGGAGTTTCTATTATCATTGTCAATTCTCCCTCTGCGTTTTTTGTGTTGCAATGCGCAGGTGCGGCATATTTGCTGTATTTGTCTTTTAGGAGCTTTCAAGTCCGCGCAGCATCTGTTTCGATTTCGAAGGGGCTTTCGCTTTCGCCGGGGGATCAGTATCTACGCGGCATCGTTATGAATTTGACAAATCCGAAAGCTGTGCTTTTTATGCTCGCTTTTTTGCCCCCGGCAGTGAATTTGAAATCTTCTATTGATCCGTCCCTTCAAATGGTTATCCTCGGGGCTGAATTTATTTTATCCGTACTCATTGTATTTGGACTGGTTGTATTCTTTGCTGGTTTTTTCAATGATTATTTGGGAAAATCGCCCAAGGCCATCCGCAATATGAATTGGACCTCCGGTGTGATTTTTATTATTCTTGCCGTCACACTTTTCTTTGTCAAATGAACGATACTCTCGACTATACTCAATTGAAAATTGAATACCCGGATTTGCCGGTTGTTAAAAGGCGCCTGGAATTCTTAGAACTCTTAAAGAAGCATCAGGTTGTCATTGTAAAGGCGGATACAGGTTCGGGAAAATCGACTCAGGTACCGAAGTTCTTGCTCGAATCCGGGCTTGCGGGTGAAAAGCGCATCGGTATTACAGAGCCGCGGCGGTTGGCGGCGCTTTCGATAGCGGATCGCTTGCGCGAAGAGTTAAAAGACGAAAATTTGGTGGCGACGCGGATCCGCTTTTTGGAAGAAGGTCCGAAGAGGGCTCCCATCAAAGTGATGACGGATGGCATTCTCCTCCAGGAATTCCGCCACGACCGTCTTTTCAAGGCCTATTCGGCGATCATGATCGATGAAGCGCACGAGCGGTCATTAAATATTGATATTCTGCTCGGCATATTTAAGTCCGTTCTCAAGGTGCGCCCTGAGTTTCGCTTGATTATTGCGAGTGCTACGCTTGATGCCAAGCTCTTTGAGCAATTTTACGAGAATGCGACGGTTCTTGAAGCGGAAGGCCGCATGTTTCCGGTAAAGGTGATTTTTGCGGATCCGAATGAAAATGCTTCCAAGAGCAAGGGCGATTCCGGACTTGTAGAAGAAGCGTGCGATGCTATCATCGCTTTGGAAGAAACGGTGAGGAAGGATAATCTCCTTTGCTTTTTGCCAACGGAACGCGATATTCAGGATTTGATCGCAGAGCTTTTACCGAAACTCGATGAGAAAAAGTTTGAGGTGCTGCCGCTGTTCGGGCGGATGAGCCCGCAGGAACAGCGCCGCGTATTCCATTCTGCGGGGAAAACCCGCATTGTGCTTGCGACGAACATCGCTGAAACTTCGCTTACGATTCCGGGAATTGCCTATGTTGTGGATACGGGAACGGCCCGCGTTTCGAGATATAATCCGCAAACTCGCATTCAAGGGCTCCCGGTGGAAAAGGTATCGCAGGCGAGTGCGAGGCAGCGCACGGGTCGCGCTGGCCGCGTAAAACCGGGTGTTTGCGTGCGGCTCTATACGGAAGAAGATTTCAATGACCGCGAAGAATTTACCGAACCGGAAATTCGGCGTTCCAATCTTTCAAATGTGGTTTTGCAACTTCGGAGCTTAGGACTTTCCGTTGAAGATTTCCCGTTTGTGCAGCCGCCTCCGCGATCCGCTTTCCGCGGGGCGTATAAGACCCTTTTTGAACTGGGTGCGCTTTCAAGCACTGAAAAGGGTGCGGAAGTCACTCCGTTCGGGGTAGAAATGTCGAAGCTTCCGATGGACGTGGCACTCTCGGCGGTTCTTCTGCGGGCCCGCGATTCGGGAGTGTTCCAGCCAGCGATAATTGTATGTTCGGGTTTATCGATTCAGGATCCGAGATTATATCCGTCTGAAGAAGGCCCGAAGGAAAAGGCTCGCGCAATGCACCGGGCACTGGGCGGGCACAAGAGCGATTTCTTGACGTTGCTTGCGCTGTGGAATTCCTTTTGCCGCGAGTGGAAGGGAACTTCTTGGAATTTGCTCCGCAAGTTCGCGGAAAAACATTATCTGCATTTTTTGCGCTGCCGCGAATGGATTGATTTGTACGAACAGTTCTGCCGCATTTTAAAGGTGGAATTCAAAGATTATGCGTGTCCATTCGATTCGTTCCACAGGGATAATTTGCACATAGCGCTTCTTTCCGGATTCTTGGGCGGCATTGCCGAGCGCGATAGGGATAACGGCTGCTACAGGCTTGTCGGCGGGCGTGATGCCTATATCTTTCCGGGGAGCGACCTCGCGGGAAAAGGCGCTGAATTTGTGCTCTCTGCGGAAATCCGCGAAACGAGCCGCGTGTTTTTGACGAAGGCTGCGGAAATTAAGCCGGAATGGGTGATACAAGTCGCCAAGGACTTTTGTACGCGCCGCTGGTTTGAACCGAAATGGAATCCGGAACGCGGATTTGTCGAAGCCGTCGAAGAAGTCTCTTTCCGCGGTATGGTGCTTTCGCGTTCCCGCCGTGTGGATTATGGACGTGTGAATGCGGATGATGCTGCCCGCATCTTTTTTTTGGAAGCGATTGTCGGCGGAGATTTACCGCGTCCGTTTCCCTTCATGGAACATAACGAGCAGGTGCTTGAATCCTTGAGGGGCAAAGAAGCAAGACTTCGCCGCTGGGGAATTTGCCCATCGGACGATATCCAAGTGGATTATTTGATGGCAAGGGCTCCGGGAGTTTTTTCTCTCAAGACTCTCAAGGATTTTATCTCAAATAATACAGATAAAGTTCTGCGCTATGATGAATCTGCTTGGTTTAGCGCATCGACTTCGGGAATGGAACATTTGGAGTCGTTCAAGAATAATCCGACTTTTGGTGCCGCGTTCCGCAAGTGTCTGGAAAAGGAAGAAGCCGAAAAGAAGGCTTCATTCCACGGTGGTATGGTCGAATTCCTGAAGTTGCTGGATAGGGAAGTGCGCGCTGAGCTCGTATTCGATTCTTCCAAGGCGTGGGATGGCCTTACGCTGGAAATCCCGGCGGAACTTTTGCCGAGGCTTTCTCCGGCTATATTTGCCGCATCGGTTGGTAAATGGCGAGAATGGATGGAGGAATCCTTTATTCGCGAACTTCCGAAAGGGCTCCGCAAAAAAGCGGAAACTGCTAAATTGGAATTGGATGACCGTTTTATAGAACGCTTGGAGAAAAATTCGGGAAAGGCCCCGCTTCTTCTTTTATACGAAGCTTTTGAGAGTATTGGCGACTTTGATGGAGGTACTCCGACGCTAAACCCCCAGAAAGAACATCACTTAAGACTTCATTTGTTTGTAACATCCAAGCAGATGGCTTCAAAATTCCCGGTAGAGCTTTCTCCAGAATGGGGGGCGTGCGGATGGTTTTCTCGTGTGCGGACAATTGTGCAGAGCTGTGCCTTGAATATGCCCGTGATGGGCGTGAACTTTGCCTGGCGCTTAGGTGATTCGCTCCCGATGAATGCCGCGGAAGCGAATTTTTGGCAGCGGTTCTTTGCCCGGTTGAAGGGAACTGCCAATGAATCCAATGCGGTAAAGTCCCTGCTCGAATCCCGTATCGCTTTTTTGAACAAGAAGGATGAAGATGGCTGGCTTCTCCGATCGCTGCTTGCGATGACTGAAGAAGAACAGAAAAAATTTACTCCGGATTTTCTCGAAATGGCCTTGCCCCGTTTTTCGGGTGTGGAATTTGCGCGTGCCCATAAGGTGCATTCTTTTGGAGACATTTCGTCCAAGATGACGGATGCGGAAAGCGATTCGCGCGAAGGGCTTTTGCGTTTGGTATCGGACTCCGCTTATTTGGGAATTTCTCCGTTTGTTTCCGCTTGGGGCTTGTTTCACGAAGCGTTTATGCACTTTAGACGCAGGACTCCCATTGCGGACGGCATTTTGAAGCTTTCTCTTCTGCTCAGTACGGAAGAATCGCTATATCGGCGTTTCTGCATTATTGCCGAATTTTTGAAATTTGAAAATTTTGCCAAATCTTCTGAAAAATTGAATTTGTGCTCGGTCAAGGAGATGCGGGAGCGCTTCCAGCCGTATTTCGCGGGTCGGCTCTTAAAGGATTATGAACTCCGGGAAGCGAGGGAGAAAATCTCTGCGATTGAAAACGCTAAGACAGAAAACGACTCGTTCGAATCGCATCTCGCTGCGGAAAATCTTTTGGAAAATTTTGCCCTTTTGAGGTATAAGCGGGCGTTTTTGGCGTCTGCACCCGAAGAAAAGGTGGAAAAATCATCGTTAATCAAACTCAAGGGCCAGTTTGGGAGCTTGTAAGAGGCTTTTATCCGGTGATTTTTCTAATTTGGGCGCGATGCGTTTTCCCTTTATTATAATCGCGATGTCCGCTTTGGTGCTCGTTTCCTGTAAGTTGCCGTGGCAGTCTTCGGATCCGACGCTAGCCCGTGTGGGCGATACGGAACTCAAGCTTTCTGAAATGGAAGATCTTTACGATTGGGATTCGCTTTCTTTGGATGAACGCGTGGACAAGGTGGAAGCTTGGGTCACTAAACAGACTGTCTATGAGCAGGCTCTGGCTTTAGACGTGGATAAGAAGGCTTCCGTTCACCGTTTGCTGGAAGATGCGCGTAAAAAAATTGTCCTCGATGCTTATTTTTCAATGTTGACGGATACGATTCGAATTTCGGAATCCGAAATAGAAACTTATTATGCGGAGCATCCGGATGTATTTGCTTTTGCGAAGGAAGCTTATTCTGTGGCCCTACTCGAATTTGCTGGCCCGAAAGAATGCCTTCGCTATTACCATGCGGCTTTGAAGAAGCCTGCGATAGGAATTCCTAAAACGGATTCTCTAGTGACCAAGGTAACCGTGTTCGATTCTGTTTCTGCAATTCCCTTTGATTGCCCGGCGGTTGATTTGAAGGATTTATCCATAGGCAAACCTACACCGCCAAAGGCCTGTAAGACAGCATTCAAAAGCGTGCTACTCCTTTCTAAATCAGAAGCGGGGACGGTTCGCCCGTTTTCCGAAGTTCATTCTATGGCAAAAACTCTTGCCTTGGGTGAAAAGCGCAAAGCATTCATTTCTAAATTCAAAACAGAAGCGAAAAAAGGACAGGTTATTTTTACCTATCCGGAAGAAATCGCAAAATCCAGTAAGGATCTTCTCTGATGAAAAAGTTCAATCTTTTTGCAATCGTTTTAAGTGCTGCGTCCGCCCTTTATGCAGCTCCTGAACTTTTTGAATCCATAGCCGCGGTTGTCGATGGAAAGCCCATTATGCGGTCTGAGGTAATGTCGAACCTTTATCAGTTCCAGGCTACGGCAGAAGCATCGAAGATGAGCGAAAAGGAACAGGTCGCTTTTGTTTTAGATAAATTAATTGATGATAAAGTCCTTCTTTCGAGAGTAGACAGGGATTCCATTAAAATTACGGATGATGAAGTCGACCTCCGCGTATCCCAGCATTTGCAGACTCTTGCCGCTCGCCAGAATATTGATATGGCAACATTGGAAAAGGCCATCCGCGCTCAACTCGGAATGAGTATGGCCCAATATCGGGATAATTTGGCAAAACAAGTCCGCGAACAGATGACCATTGGACGCATTCGCCAAAAATATGTGGGTGGTATTCAACCGACCAAAAAGGAAGTTTCTGCTTTCTATGAATCCTATAAGGATTCGCTTCCCCGGCAATATAATTGCATCCATTTGAGCCTTATTGAGCTCAAAATCACACCGGACAAGAGAATTGTCGATTCTGTGGAAAATGAAGCAAAGCTTTTGATTGATACGCTGAGCCACGGGATGAATTTTGAGGTGCTGGCCAAGCGGCATTCCCAAGATTCCAGCGCTTCCAAGGGCGGAGATATCGGCTATTTTCAAAAGGGATTGCTCGAACCCGAATATGAACGCGCTGTTTCAATGCTCGACAATGGTGAATATACGGAAAATCCAGTGAGGACGGAACATGGCTGGGACCTCATCCGCGTATTGGGCCGCAAGGAAAATGGCATTCGCACCGCGAGAATTCTTTTGAAGACGATTCCGACCTCTGCGGATACCGCAATTGTGCTCCATACAGCGGATTCTTTGCGCGCTGTATTGACGACTACAGAGCTTTTTAGCGCAGCGGCGAAACAGCTCAGCATCGACAAGACGTCCAATTTTAAGGGCGGGAATCTTGGCTGGCTCGAAAAACCGGATATTGATAGTTTATATGCACCGGTTGTCGCGGGACTCTCTGTGGGCGATGTTTCTTCCCCTGTTCTTATCAATGGGGCTTATAATTTGCTCCGCCTGGACGATATGCGCCAAGTCCGCGATTATAATATGGAAGAAGATTATATGAAGATTGAAGAACTCGCCATCAATTATATGGAAGATCAGAAGTTGAAAGAATTTGTTAAAAAGTGGCGCACGGAAGTTCATATTGAAATTCGTATGAAGGACTAGTCTCCGGTCATTATGATCCAGTTCTTGCATGTTACGAAGACTTACGAGGACAATTGGAAAGCTCTTTCCGATGTCACTCTCCGCATTAATCAGGGGGAGTTTGTCTTTTTGACGGGGCATAGCGGGGCTGGCAAATCTACGCTTTTAAAAATGATCTATATGGATGAACGCCCGGATCCCTTCCATGGAGGAGAGGTGATGGTGCAGTTTACCAAGGATCTAGTTTACGATACAAAGACTGCAACGGAATCTGCCGTTCAAGAGCTTCGCCGGCATATGGGAATCGTTTTCCAAGACTTTAAGCTTCTTCCCGACCGGAACGTTTTCGAGAATGTGGCTCTTGCCCTCCGGATTACGGGAACTCCCAGCAAGCAATTGAATGCTAAAGTTTTTGAAGCGCTCGCTCTTGTCGGCATTAGTCAGAAACGGCTTTCCATGCCTTATACGCTTTCGGGCGGGGAACAGCAGCGCGTAGCGATTGCCCGGGCGATGGTGCACGATCCTTATTTGATTCTCGCGGATGAACCGACGGGTAACTTGGATCCGGAAAATGCAGCGGACGTGTTTCGCATTTTTAAGGATATTAATGCCCGCGGGACGACCGTTTTAATGGCGACTCATAACCCGGACTTTTATCTGAACAGTCCGTTCCGGAGGCTTACGCTTCGGCATGGTGTGCTGCTCAATCGGGATGTCCTTTAATTTCCGTGTTGCTCTTTGATTTTTTGATGCCGATCCGATTTTGCCTTGTATTTGATTCGGAAACCTCCGCAATTTGTGTGAGGCGATTTTTTTGCGAAAATTTGAATTTTAAGGCATAGAGATAGGACCTTTTAGAGGTTCCCTCTAGTAAATGTCAACTTCTGTTGGAATTTCCCTTTGAATTTTTCTTGCGACGTTTTCTAAGAATGATTTTTCTAGCGGATGGACGTCCGGAGTGGCTGTGTGGCGCACGACGCCGTAGAGTTGTATTCCGAGAAGATTTTTGGGCGAAACTTCGTAAATCCTTTTGAGGCGGGCTATGTAGAGTTCGATTTCTTTTTCGGACGGGAATTCGTCCTTTATTTTGCAGAAAAGCGTCTGTATGCGGAGCGGGAAATCTTTGACAGCACTTTCGATATTCTGCTGGATTTTTTCTAGGGAGACTGCGGAACGGTTGATCTTTTTATACCATTCGGAACTTCCGGCGTCGAGCTTTGCCCAAATTTCTCCGCGTTTTTCAGTGAGCGTTTTGAGCCCTTCTCTTACGGATGGAAGTCCAAGCATCGTCGCATTCGTAATGAGCGTAAGTTTGAGCGGGTGATTTGGATACTTGTCCTGCATTTTGCGCATCAGTTTGCAGACTTCGGGGAATTCTTTGACGGTCGTGCTCTCACCGTCGCCGGAAAGGCTGATGTCCTTGATTTCCCGTTTTTCCTCTTCGACATCTTTGAATGTGGAAAAGTCGGCGAGCCCGTTTTTTTCGTAAGCGGCGATGATGGTTTCTATTTCCTCTTCAATGCGGGCGATATCCACTTCCTGCTTTTTGCCGGGAATAGTACGGTCTACTTGGCAATAAGCGCAATCAAAAGAGCAACGCTTGTCGAGATTCAAGTTGATGCCGATAGAAAGCCCGCCTGCGCGGCGGCTGATGACCGGGTATACCCAAATATTGTGTTCCCAGAGACGCGAATGATCGCTCCATGCTTTTTCCAATGCTTTTTCACTCATGCTTTGAACCTCGATTTGCCTTTTTCCGCAAGGCATCGAATTTAATGTTAGCTAAATTTACAACGATGAAGATGCCTGGAATTGATTATTTGCATTCCCTTGTGCCTCTTGGAATGACTGGCGACTTGCGGAATATGGAACGGCTGCTTGCCGCTTTCCATTATCCTGAAAAAGAATTTGATTCGATACACGTAGTGGGCACGGATGGCAAAGGCTCTACTGCATTTTACCTTTCGGTAATTCTATCTGCATATCATTTGAGATCCGGCCTTTATACGAGCCCACATCTGGTAAATGTGCGGGAGCGCATCCGCATTAATGATGTTCCTATTGCGGAGCCCGATTTTGACCGCTTGCTTTTGAAAGTCAAGAATGCCGCCGAAGCAAATTCGGTGCGCCTTTCTTTTTTTGAAGCGGTGACGCTCGTTTGTTTCCTTTATTTTGAGGAACAGAATGTAGATGTTGCTGTTGTGGAAGCGGGGCTCGGCGGGCGATTGGATTCGACCCGCACAGCGAATGGAAAATGGGCGATTCTTACGAGCATCGGTCTTGAACATACGGAACTCTTGGGAAATACGGAAAGCGAAATTCTCCACGAAAAACTGGGAATTCTTGCAGATGGTGCGACAATTTTTGTAGGTGGCATCTGTAGTGAACTTATACGCGATGCAGAAAATTTTGTAAAACCCATTCACGCTAAAGTAATTGTCCCGAAGATTCGGGAAGAAATACAAGTGCCTAACCCCGGGCATCATTATATTGAGAACGCTTCGCTATCATTGGCTGCTGCTGCGGTTTATTTGGGCGACCTCTATGACGATTCTATTGCATTGAAAGCTTTGATGCTCCGCCCTTGGGCGGGACGGATGCAAAAATTGATCGATAGAAATGGCAATTTCCGCTGGCTTTTGGACGGGGCACATAATCCGCATGCGGCAAAACGCCTAGCGGAGGCTCTTTGGACTTATTTCCCCGGCAAAAAATTTCCTTGCGTATTCGGATCTTTGAAGGACAAAAATTTGGATGAAATGCTCACCCTTCTTTCTCCTTTTGTGTCGGAGTGGTTCATTACCCGCACGCCTTATCCGCGGTTCCGCGAAGTGGAAAATATAGCTAGTGAATTGCGTGCGCGGAAAGCCAAGGTCGTTTTGACAGGGGAACTCAACCGGGAATTTTTAGATTCTGTACAAAGTCTTGCAAAGGGATCTCCGGTTCTTCTCACAGGTTCGCTTTATATGATCGGCAAGTCGATAGATCTTTTAAAAAATGACTTTGAGGATCTCCGATTTTTCCGCGGACTGGAAATGTCGGAGAGCGAAAGTCATTAGGTGCAGTATTAGGAGTTGCAATGTATTTAATCGCAGGGCTCGGCAATCCGGGTGAACAATATACGAATACTCGCCATAATTTGGGCTTTATGGCAGTGGATATTTTGGCTGATTCTTCGCTACCATGGAAGAGCGAACACAAGGCGCTTACCCAGAAGCGTTCTTTAAAGGGCGAAGATGTTGTGCTTGCCAAGCCGCAGACGTTTATGAATTTGAGCGGGGAAGCTATCCAAGCTTTGATGACTTGGTATAAAGTAAAGCCTGAAAATCTGATTGTGCTTGTAGACGATATTACTCTTTCCTGTGGACGCATCCGCGTGCGCGGTTCAGGGTCGCACGGTGGGCAGAACGGGCTTCGGAATATTATTGAAAAAATCGGGCCAAATTTTGTGCGGGTCCGGATTGGCGAGGGCATTTGCCCGCCGAAATGGGATTTGGCAAATTGGGTGCTTTCCAAAATTACCCCGGAAGACCGGCCCGGAATTGAACTTGCGTTAAAGAACATTCCAAGTGTGGTAGAAACCTTGATGGATCAAGGAATTGAAGCCTGCATGGGCAAATTTAATGGCCCTTTGAAATGAAAATTTCTATATTTGAGCGAAATTAAATGCGAGGCAAAAGATGATTATTAAAGAAAAAGAAGCCTTGACTTTCGACGATGTGCTGCTTGTGCCAGGCGAGTCCGAAGTTCTCCCTTTAGAAACAGACGTGAGCACTCAGCTTGCTCCGGGAATTAAACTGAATATTCCAATCATCAGTGCTGCAATGGATACGGTGACGACCGCTCCTCTTGCTATTTCCCTTGCTTTACAAGGCGGAATCGGCGTTATTCACAAGAATATGTCCGCAGAAGCTCAGGCGGAAGAAGTCCATAAGGTAAAGCATTGGCAATCCGGAATCGTTTCCAATCCAGTGACTCTCAATGAAGAACAGCCGGTGAGCGATGCGATTGCCCTCAAGAAAAATCTCAAAGTGAGCGGTTTTCCGATCCTTTCTTCCAAGGGGAAGCTTGTCGGAATACTCACCAGCCGTGACCTCCGCACGATAACGGATTATTCCGTGAAGGTAAAAGATGTGATGGTCCGAAAACTGATTACGGCGAGCCCCAAAATCAGTCTCGTCAAGGCGAAGGAACTTCTTAATGCGAATCGCATTGAAAAGCTTCCGCTTGTCGACACCCAAGGAAATTTGAGGGGGCTTATCACTTTAACCGATATTTTGAAGCGCGAAAGCAATCCGATGGCTTCTCTTGATAAGAATGGCCAGTTGCTCGTCGCTGCCGCTGTTAGCACAGGCTCGGGTACGCTTGAACGCGTTGAAAAGCTTGTGAATGCCGGCATTGATATGTTGGTTGTGGATACGTCCCATGGGCATCATATTGGCGTCCGCACGATGTTAAAGACTCTCCGCAAGAAATATCCGAAGCTCGTGATTTGCGGCGGCAACGTCGCTACTCCGGAAGCTGTTACGGAACTTGCGAAGTGCGGGGCAAACGTGGTCAAGGTCGGCATCGGTCCGGGTTCGATTTGCACCACCCGCATTATTGCTGGAGTTGGTGTTCCCCAATTCACCGCTATCGTTGAATGCGCCGAAGCGGCCCGCAAGGCGGGCATCACGATTGTTGCGGATGGCGGCATCAAGTATTCCGGCGATATTGCCAAGGCTCTTGCTGCAGGTGCTGGCTCTGTGATGCTCGGCAGCCTTTTTGCCGGTACGGAAGAAAGCCCGGGAGAGGTTATTCTCGCCGATGGTCGGAGCTACAAGAGCTACCGCGGTATGGGCTCCATCGGTGCGATGAAGAACGGTTCCAAGGATCGCTACTTCCAAGGCAACATTACGGATGTCGCTAAATTTGTTCCGGAAGGAATAGAAGGGCGCGTTCCATATAAGGGACCTCTTCGCGACACGGTGTACCAGCTTGTAGGTGGAATTCACCAAGCGATGGGTTATATTGGAGCAAAGACTTTGCCCGATATGCAACGTGTGGCTAAGTTCGTCCGCATTACCAATGCGGGCCTTCGCGAATCACATCCGCATGATGTAACGATTACGAAGGAAGCGCCTAATTATCGCGCATAGATTCTTTTGTTTTGAGGGCGTCTCTAAAAATTCATTTTCTATGACGAGAATCCGGTTCCCTTTTTAGGGATCGTCAGGGTTCGAAGAGCCGGACTCTGGGCCGGCCCCGCAGGGGTGAGGAAGGAACAACGTGACACCGCAACAACGAGAAGCCGGTTCCCTTCGGGGAACGTCAGGATTCGAAGAGCCGGACT
>JALNVO010000047.1 GCA_023231365.1 Fibrobacteraceae bacterium
GGAACTTCGTAAGCACCCCCCCTGCCGCAAGGAACCCCGATTTGAAAGCCGAGCGCGGAGCGCCAAGGCCGCAGTATCGTTTGCATATGCAAAACGGAAAAACGGGTTAGAAACGAGCGAGACAAAGAACGCGAGCCGCAGACTGTACTCATGTACAGCAAGGCTCGCGTGATGTAGTATCGCGAAGTTTATCACCCGTTTTTCTAGGTCGTTCCCTCGCCGCGGAGCATAATCACCTTTCCGGTGCGGATGTATTCGACGATTTCGAACTTGTCGCACAAGTGTTTCATCGCATCGATTTTGTCCGTATTGCCGGTGATCTGAATAACCATTGAGGTGTCTGTCATATCTACCGTAGTGGCCTTGAAGTGATCGCAGAGTTGGAGAATTTCCGTCCGCTGTTCCGGCTTGCAACGCACCTTGATAAGGGCGAGTTCCTTTTCAACGGTGCTGTTTCCTGTGTGGTCCTTTGCCTGAATCACGTCTACGAGTTTTTCGAGCTGCTTGATGATTTGGGCGAGGATTTCGGGATTGCCGCGGGCGACTATGTTCATACGGCTGAAATCCGGATTGAGCGTAGGAGATACCACGAGAGAATCCAAGTTGTATCCGCGGCGGGAAAATACGAGCGCGATTCTCACGAGCACGCCTGGGCGGTTCGCCACGAGCAAACTCAGCGAATGAGCGACTTTAATGGGTTTTGCTGTATTCTCTATCATATCAGGTGCTTCCTGTAGGCTTTTCAAGTTGTGCTTTCGGTGGTTCCGTGAGCATCGCAGTGAGCGGCGCTCCTGCGGGGATCATAGGGAACACGTTGTCTTCTTCTTCGCATTCGCAGTGGATGAGGACTGGGCCTTCATTATAGGCGAGAGCCCTTTGAATCACGCGTTCTGCGTCTGCGGGACGCTTGATGCGGAGTCCCAAAATTCCGTAAGATTCTGCGAGCTTTACAAAGTCCGGGTTGCCGACCATACTCACGGAAGAATAGCGCTTGCTGTAGAACATATCCTGCCATTGGCGCACCATTCCCAAGTACTTGTTGTCCATCACAAAAATTTTGATGGGGAGCTTGTGAATACTCGCCGTAGCGAGTTCGGCTTCCGTCATTTGGAAACCGCCATCGCCGGCAAAGCAGCACACAGGCCAGTTGGAGTCTGTTCCGAAAGCGGCGCCAATTGCCGCTGGGAATCCGAATCCCATGGTACCTGCGCCGCCAGAAGTAATGAACTGGCGCGGATAATCCGCTTTGAAGAATTGAGCCACCCACATCTGGTGCTGACCCACGTCTGTTGTCACAATCGCTTTTCCCTGAGTTTGTTCGTAAAGGGTGGCGATTATGTGCTGCATGCGGAGCCCGCCTTGCTTGGGGTATGTAAGCGGATAGCGTTTTTTGTAGGTCTGCACGGTCTTCACCCATTCATCTGTATCAAGTTTGCCGACGAGCGGGAGGAGCTGTTCTAGTACAAGTTTTGCATCACCCGCGAGGAACACGTCGGGCATCAGCACCTTGCCTTCTTCGGCGGGGTCGATATCGATGTGGATGATAGTCGCGTTTTTGCAGAATTCTTCGACTTTACCCGTGATGCGGTCGTCCCAGCGGGAACCGATACTCATAATGAGGTCGCATTCGAGGATGGCCTTGTTCGCATAGGCCGTTCCGTGCATGCCGAGCATGCCGAGCGAAAGCGGGTGAGTCTCCGGGAAGGCGCCAAGTCCAAGCAGCGTCTCTGTAACGGGAGCGTTCAATTTTTCAGCGAGTTCCTTGACTTGGCGGGAAGCTCCAGAGATGATTGCTCCATGTCCTACGAGAAGCACGGGCTTGGTCGATTTCTTGATGAGAGCTGCGACTTTTTCCACGGCTTCAGCAGGTGCATAAGTCGGTACCTTATAACCGGGGAGGTCGAGCTGGTCGGTGAATGGAGCGTTGCAAGGTCCGGCCATTACATCTTTTGGGAGATCTATGAGCACAGGGCCAGGGCGTCCTGTGCGCGCAATGTGGAAAGCTTCCTTCATCACGCGGGGGAGATCATCGGAATTCTTTACCAAGTAGGAGTGCTTGACTGTGGCGAAAGTCATTCCGCTGGTGTCGCATTCTTGGAAAGCATCCTTGCCGAGGCTTGGACGGGTCGTCTGGGCAGTGAGCACCACAATCGGAGAAGAGTCCATAAGTGCTGTGTAGATGCCTGTAAATGTATTGGTTGCACCAGGGCCGGATGTCACGAGTACGACGCCGACTTTTCCTGTAGCGCGGGCATAGCCGTCGGCCATGTGCGTTGCGCCTTGTTCGTGGCGGGAAAGGACGACCTTGATGTTTGAATCAAGGAGTGCGTCGAAAAGGGGGATGGCGGATCCGCCTGGATATCCAAACAGAGTGTCCACGCCTTCGCGTTTGAGACATTCGAGGATCATCTGAGCACCGCTTAGTGTATGATTTGTCATATTTTTACTCGATATGTTACAATAATTTGTCCCTAAAATATAGCATATATCATAATAAAATGAAGATGTTTTGTTAAAAAAAGCTGATTTTTAAAATTATTTTTCTTAAGTTAGGCTAACTTGATTAAAATTTATCAATTTTTTAAAAAAAATAGATTTATGATTTCTTTTTAAATGTGAAGATTGAACTTTTTATTAAAAGTTTATACAAAATTTATAAAATGTTTTTGAAAATGATCGTTTTTTTAACAAATATAGACATGAATTGAGAGCTGATTATCATAATACCCTAAAAAATAAGGTCTATTTTCTTGTTTAACAAAATGTTTTCCCAATTCGTTTTTTTCGTTCGTTATATATAAAAACCTTTTTAGAAAACACAAAATAGGAGAATCTATGCTTGAAAACAGTAAATTTGGACCGCTGCCGCGCGAGCGTCTTTCAAAAGAAGGCCCGGAAGCTCTTTCTACTTGCGAGTTGCTCGCTCTTGTGCTCGGGAGGGGAACGGCACAAAAGAATGTGTTTGATCTTGCCAAGGAATTGGAAGAATACCTTTCCTCAACGACCAAGAAGCCTTCTCTTTCGGATCTCCTCGAAATTGGAGGATTGGGGGGTGCAAAGGCTTCGCAGATTCTTGCTTGCCTCGAACTTTCCAGCCGCTTCTTTTTGGGGAACGCGATGCCTTCTGCAAGTACTCCTGACGAACTTGTTCCGCACCTTTCCTTTTTAAAGTATGCAAGGCAGGAGTCTTTTGTAGCGGTTCCGCTCGGCGCGAATAATGGGATTTTAGGCATCCATCAAGTGACGCTAGGCCTTGCGAATAGAACGCAGGTACATCCGCGCGAAGCTTTCGCCAAAGTCATCGAGGATCGGGCTGTCGGTGTCATTTTTGCACATAATCATCCTTCGGGAGCGTTGGAGGTGAGTGAAGAAGACAAGGTTGTTACGCGGATGCTTTGGGAAGCCGGGAAAATTTTAGAAATTCCCGTACTTGACCACCTCATTGTTTCTTGTCGGGGTTATAAAAGCCTAAAACGAGATCTTCCTTACCTTTTTGACGCGTAAATGTGGGATGTATGGCTATTTCCGGTTTGAAAAACTTCTGGAATAGAACTAAATTTCTAAAGGAAAAGGATTATTTATTAAGGAGACTCGATGAAAAAAGTAGTTCTCAGTGCTTTGTGTTTGGGGATGCTTGTGACAGTTTCACAGGCAACCTTGAACAAAGATGCTATGATGGGCGTGGACAAGACCCAGTCTGCGCAGAGTTTGGGCAATTCCAAATTGGGCATTTCCATTTTAGGAAATGTGACCAACGACAAGAGTGTCTTTGCAAATGGGCAGATTTCCCAGCACAATGGAACGATCAATTTGAACGAGTTCTGGGGTGCAAGTTTTTACCCGTCCATAGCCCTTGGTATTTGGGACTATTTTGACTTCGGCCTTGCTATGCCAGTTTATTATGACAAAGCGTCAGGCAGCGGAACGGATGCTTCTGGTGCTGGAATTGATGGAGGCATCAATGTGTCGGGAATCGGCGATCTCCGCACGACATTGAAGATCCGTATGCCTCTTCCAGAAGATCAGGTCTTTGATGTGGCTGCTGTCCTCGGCGCTGATTGGGGCACGGTTCTTAACAATCATCAAGGCCTTTGGATCCGTCAACCGGAATATGTAAATACCGAAACGAATGCCGCTCAGGCCTATGGCATCAAGCAGACCACGCTCCGTGGAATCCTTGCTGCAACAATTGATTTTGATAAGCTCGATGACGGTATTCCTCTCCAGATTCATTTGAATGGAGGCTACCGCTACCTCTATAATGCAGATGCGTATGTCGATCATGTGACGAGTGCGAGTGCTGCGCTCGAATTCTTCCCGGTGGAGTTTATTTCCATTTTTGGCGAATATTATCGCGATTTTGTTTCAGGCGATATTCCGACGAGTGGTGGCACTCTCAATACAAGTGAAGTTACGGGAGCCCTTGTGTTCCATTTCCCTGTAGGCTTGGACATCCATTTGGGTGCTAATATGTTCCTCGGCGATAAGGACGATTACATTGCTCCTATCTCTAGCGAACAGCAGAATGTTGAAAACAATGTTACTGCTTATGGTAGCCGTGTAAATCCGAAATACTCCTTTTATGGGGGTATTACGTGGGCGGGTTTCCTTCTTCCGCAGGACCGCGATGGCGATGGTGTGACGGATGCCGAAGACAAATGCCCGGATGAACCGGGGCACGTGAAGAACCAAGGTTGCCCGCTCGGCGAACCGGATCTCGACCAGGATGGTATTTGCGATCCTTGGGTCTCTGAAAAGGGACTTCTCAGTGAATTTGCTGAAGTTTGTGATGGCATCGATAAGTGCCCGAACGAAGCCGGTGCAGGTGATGACGGTTGCCCGCTTGACAATCCGGATCCGGATGGCGATCACGTTTGCGATGCTTGGGTTTCCCAGAAGAATATGCTTGACAAATTCACCGGCGTTTGCGAAGGAATTGATAATTGCCCGGCTCAGCAGGGCCCGGTTTCCAATATGGGCTGCCCGGAAGATAATCCGGATGCCGATGGCGATGGACTTTGCGATCCTTGGGTCTCTCAGAAGAACAAGCTTGCTGAATTTGCAAACATATGCAAGGGTTACGATGAATGCCCGGGTGAAGCCGGTCCTGTTGCGAATAAGGGTTGCGCTTGGCCGGATCCTGATGTCGATGGCGACGGTCTCTGCGATGAATGGGTAACTCAGAAGAAGATGGGTTATTTCTTTGAAAATCCGAAAGATTCTACAGTCAAGCAATGCAAGGGTGTGGATAAGTGCCCGGCTGAATATGGTCCGGTGGATAATGATGGCTGTCCGCTGGATAATCCGGATGGCGATGGCGACGGCGTTTGCGATGAATGGGTGACACAGAAGAAGATGACGGATCGCTTCGCTGACGTTTGCCAAGGCATTGACAAGTGCCCGAGCGAAAAAGGTTCCCTTGCGACGAATGGCTGCCCGCTAGATAATCCGGATGCCGATGGTGATAGCGTTTGCGATGTCTGGGTCTCTCAGAAGAAGATGGAAACTCAATTTGTGAACGTTTGTAAGGGTATTGATAATTGCCCGAACGAACCAGGTCCTCTTGTCAATAAGGGCTGCCCGCTTGATGACCCCGATCTCGATAAGGATAGCGTTTGTGATCCTTGGGTGTCGCAGAAGGGAATGCAAGATATCTTCAAGAATGTTTGTACCGGTGCTGATAAGTGTCCGCTTGATGCCGGCTCTCCTGAAAATAATGGTTGCCCGCTCGATGATCCGGATCCGGACCATGACGGCGTTTGCGATGCTTGGGTAACTCAGAAGAAGATGCTCGACAAGTTCAAAAATGTTTGCACAGGCCTTGATCGTTGCCCGCTTGATTCCGGTTCTGTGAAAGGCAATGGTTGCCCGGCTCCTGAAATCAAGGAAAATGTGAAACTCGAGGGTGTTACCTTCAACAGTGGGAAGTCCGTATTGACATCCAACGCGAAGAAGGTCTTAAAGCAGATTGCTGAACAGCTCAATGCTCCTGAAAACCTCAAGGTGAACATTGAAATTCACGGGCACACAGATAATGTCGGTAAGCCCGCGAAGAACAAGAAGCTCTCTCTTGAACGCGCCCAAGCTGTGGTGAACTACCTTGCTACGCAAGGCGTTGCCAAGAGCCGTATGCAGGCATTTGGCCACGGTGATGAACAGCCGGTGGCAGATAATAGTACTGCAGAAGGACGTGAAGAAAACCGTCGCATAGAAATGCACCGCGTTGAATAATCGATTGCTTTGAAATTCAGAAAATCCTCGGCTCAAAAAAGGCCGGGGATTTTTTTGCTTCCAAATATTCAAGTCACGGAGAATGGTTGAATATATTGAAAAGAGCGTGTAAAAACAAGAAGATGTACTCTTGAGGAGAATCGTTTTGAAAGTATGTAGAAATATCAGTGCTTACTTACAAAAGAACTGAAATTTTTACTTCCGGTGAAGTTCCAGTGTATAGTCCGCAGCGCGGATAAAGTCTTCTTGGTGCTCAATGGCGATAACAGTATGGCCTTCTTTGCAAAGTTCTTGAATGAGGCCTAGCATCAGGTCAATATCCTTTTTATGTAACCCTCTCGCTGGTTCATCGAATAAGAACAATGTTTTTGGAAATTTTGCTTTTGCAAGAGCTTGCGACAGTTTGATGCGGGCGGTTTCACCACCAGAGAGATGCGTTGTAGGTTGCCCCAGCCGAAGGTAGGAAAGCCCTGTCCTTGCGAGAGGCTTAAGCCTGTCTGAAAATTTTTTGGAAAAAGAAAGTAGGGTTAATGCACGCTCTACGGAGAGATCCAATATGTCTGCAAAAGAGAGCGTCTTGAATCGCACTTCCAGTACCTCGTCGCGGAAGCGTTTCCCTAGGCATACGGGGCATTCGCTTTCTTCGTAGCCGGAAGGATCGCGCAGCACTCCTTCTCCTTTGCAGGTCTCGCAGCGGCCACCAGGGACTGTTGTGTTGAATTTGGAAGCGGAATAACCTTTGATTTTGCTTTCTGGAAGCCTTGCAAACAGGTCGCGTAAGGCGGGGCTGATCTCGATTGCCGAAGCGATGGTGCTCCGGCGATTTTTGAAGAAACCCTTGGCGCTGAGTTCGGAAATGTTTTCAATACCGAGTTTCTCAAATTCTCCTTTTTCAAAGCGGGGAAGAATATGTTTAAAAAGCAGTGTGCTTTTGCCGCTGCCGCTTTCACCTGTGATGACGCTGAAATGTTTTACGGGAAATTTTCCGCAGACTGTTTCCATGTCGTACATGGCAAAGCTTTTGACTTCAATATACTTTGTACTTTTGTTCAGTTGTTCCGGACTTGTATCTGCTTTTTGAGAAAGTTCGTTTAGCCACTTTCCTGTTGGGGAATCCGCCTTGCGCATGAGCTCTGCCGGTGTTCCTTGAAATAGAATCTCTCCGCCGAGTTCTCCAGCTCCGGGACCCATCTCAATTATTTTATCTGCTCTTGAAATGAGAATGGGGTTGTGTTCTATGAGGACAAGAGTATTGTCTCGTCCCTTGATTTCTTCCAGAATTTTCCAAAGCTTTTCAACATCTGTTTTGTAGAGGCCGCTTGCAGGTTCATCGAGACAAATGCACATCCCGTCCAAATGGCCCGTTGCTAAAGGAGAAAGCCGCAATCGTTGTAGTTCTCCGCCGGAAAGCGAATCTCCATTTCGGCCCGTGGTAAGGTAACCTAATCCAAGCTTTTTGACGGCATTGATCCTTGAAAAAAGGATATCCTCCGTACTTTTAAGATGCTCAGGAATGTTTCCTTCAAACAGCTTGGGCAGAATTGTGCTTAATTCCGAAAAAGAGGAACTTAAAATCTTTCCCCAAGAAATTCCATTGAAACTCGTAGCGAGAATTGTTCCGGAAAGCTTGAGCCCATGGCATTTGGGGCATTCTTCTCCGCTTTCGGTTTCTCCGTTGCCGCCGCATTCTCGGCACCGGTACTTGAGGGAATAAGGTGAAAAATCAATTGGAGAGAGCGCTTCGGCTTCAATGCCATGTTCTAGGCATACGGGAACCGTGCTGAATTCCTTTCTATTCTTTCCATCGTCAATCGTAATTCGCGTGTGGGAAAATCGGAGTGTTGCATCCACTGCCTCGGCTATGCGGGTGCGGACTCCTTTGCGAATGATTACGCGATCGAGTACGACGAAAATTTCCTTTGCTTTTTTTGACAGGTCTTCGCGCGTAAGGTCTCCGAGCGATAGGCTTTCACCGTCAGCGATGACTCGCGCATAGCCTTGTGAAAGAAGCGTTGTTGAAATTTCACCTAAAGTAAGTTTTCCGGTCTCGATCTTTGACAAGAACTGCAAACGCGAATTTTCCGGGTAGTTGCAAATTTCTGCAATAATATCTTCCCGCGTCTTGCTTTGCATAGGCTTTCCGCACTTGGGGCAGGCCGGTTTCGCTAGTGCGGCCCATATGATCCGGAGTGAGCTTTCGCATTCGGAAAGGGAGAGCGGGGTGGATTTGGATGGTGCATCGCCGCGAGAAGCTGAAATTGCGAGGCTTGGGCGGAGTCCTTCGGCGGAATCCAGCGGAATGTTTGTGTTGCCGCCGAGAATTTTAAGTGCAAATGGACTGAGCGTTTCTAAGTAACGCCTCCGGCTTTCGCCGTGAAGGACGTCCATTACAAGCGTCGATTTTCCACAGCCCGAAGGGCCGCATACAACTGAAATCTTCCCGATGGGGAAATCGACATCGATGTTCTTCAGATTGCGGAGCCGGACTCCGCGGAGGGAAATGGAGTGCTCCAAGGAGACGGTCCTTTAGTTTTCGCCCCAGCAGATGACAAGTTCGCCGAATGGCGTGTTGAAATCGCTGTTTTCAAAGTCGTCTTCGTTTATACCGAGAAATATGCGGTAGCCGCCGCCGATACCGACTAGTAATGCCGGTGTAATCTGGTAATTGAAGTGCAGGGCCGCATCAGCTGTAAAGAACCCGTCTTTTGCTTGTGAATTTTCTTCACCTTGCGTTTGAATATTCACATAACCCGCGCCGAGGCTTGCCGGAATGGAAATAGAAAACTTGTTGATGATGACGGGTTTCCATTCCTCCAGAATGCCAAGAGCATTGTAGTCAATGGAAATGTTCTTGCCATCTTCTTTGGCGTTTACATCGTTTGCTACCGTGGAAGCGTAAATACCGAGGCGGAATGCTTCATTGAGGTTAATTCCTCCGCGCAGCGAGAACACGAGGGATCCGTCTTTGTGCAAAAGAATGTTGCTTCCGCTAAAGCCGATGAATGCTTTGAGGTCGGAAGAGGAGGTGTCTTTTGTTTCTTTTTGTGAATCTTCGAGCTCGCTGATGGCAGCAAAGGATGGAACCGCCAGTATGGTAGAAAGGAGAATAGCTTGGAACAGAATTTTCATAAGTGACCTTCTGGTAGTTGTATCCAGTCCCACTTCTTTAGTGCAGAACGGGGCCAGGAGTAAATTGTCCAAACAAGGCAATTTCCGTAGAGGACGATTGCCCAGAATCCGAATGCAAAAAGCAACACGAGTGGAATGAAAGCGAGCGACCCATAGAAAAGGGACATCCGTGTAAAGAGGCTTTTTTGAAGGAAGGCGAGAACCATCAGATAGATTCCCGTAGCTCCCCATACGGCGATACTTGCCCCTAGCGAAGGCAAGAGAAGCTTTTTATACGAAAAGTTTCCTTTGCGGTAGGGGAGGAGGTAGATGGTGGCGAATATGAGAAGAATGATGCTCACGTTAAGGGATATTATCCAAAAGGCGGTGAGAATTGTATGTACGTTGCTTACTTCAAGGAAAATTGTATTGTTTGCAATTTCAAAAAGGCCTTTTTTCAGGTGTGTAATGAATGCTGCAAAAAAGGCGAGAAAGCCGGCACCGAGAAGAAGGAGTGGCGTGTAGGCAAGTAATTGCTTGGGGATGGATCTGGAGGTCTGGTTTTCCCACACGACATTCATATTCATTTCCAAGTTTCCGATGGAAAAGATAAATGTGATGAAAAGGCTTATGGAACCTATGAAACCCAGTGTTTTGAGGTGAATCTTTTCTGTATTCTGCAAAATGGGCATAATGTTGTCAAGCGGAAGCCCCAAAGAGAACAGCTTATCCAATATGGGAAGGTAAGTGTTAAAAAAGGAACCTAGTCCGAGGGAAAGCGAGATTGCCGTTAAAAGAATGAGTAGGGGGACGACCGCTAGGAATGAAGTATAAGTCATAGCGGCCGCGCGGATAGTCCCGTGGTAAAAGAGGAATGCTTTCGTAGAAATGACAATAACGCGGATAGGCCGCGGACAGTGGTGGGCGATTATATCAATTCTGTTCTCGAAGGACGGCTTTCTAGGATGTTCTGGATCGTGCATTTCTGTATTAAAATAATAAAAAAGGTTCTTTATAAGTGCTTTTGCTCTTTTCCTTTGTTATACTTTTAGGGTGAAACAGAAAGAAATCCTTTTATGTTTGATTTTTTTGTCCTTGCTTTCCTTTGCGGGGTGTGAAGGAGAGTGGGTGGCTAGCGATACAGCCAAAACATCTTGCGATCTTTCCGAGACTCCGTTCACATCGGGAATGGCCCTTACTTTGTCGTCAGACGGCGAAGTGCTCTATGTGCTCGATCGCTATTATGATGTTTACCGCTATGCGAGGAACGATGCGCGGGTTTGCGCTTTTGACTTGGACAGAACTTCGGATCTTTCTGATGCAAAAATTTCTGTGGATTATGCAAAGGATATTGCTGTTGCGGGCAGCTTTCTTTATTATTACGATGGCATCGGCGTCCGCAGATATAATGATCCGGATTGGCATTGCGATTATTCGATGAATTTTATGGCGGTAACGGGTTCCTATGTCTTTGGAGCTCCATCGTCGGGGATTAATGAATACAAAATAACTTCATCCGGTTGTTCCATTGCTTCTGATGCCTCTTTTTCTGCTGCAAGGGTCGAGGCTATTGCTGCAAATTCAAGCATCGTCGCCGCGCTGGAAACCTCTGGTGCCCTCACGGATCCCCCTGAGCGTTTCTCTGTGTATGACAAATTTTCTGGGGCTTTGAAAGTTCGTTCGGCGCTTTCTTCCGATACATCCAGTTCCCTTCATTTTTGTTCGGCGAGCAGGCTCCGTTTGTCGAACTCCTATGCTTTGCTTTTGGATGCGGAATGCGGATATCTCGGCGTGTTCAATTATTCATCGGGTATGCTGGAACATAAGTTGAATCTCTCTTCTATAGGAATCCGGAGTCCAGTGGATATCGCAACCGTGGGCGATGATCTTTATATTTTAACGGGAAGTTCTGTAGTGCCGCTCTATTTGGTTGATTTGGCCTCTTATTCGTGGGAGGTTGATGAAGAAAATTGAAAAAAAAGGTCTTTCCTTGATTTAAAATATAGATTGGGGGCAAAAGAAGCAAATTTTTATGTCCAAGTTCAGTTTTTTGGTAAATCCGATTAGCGGTGGAGGCCAAGGAAAGGTCATTCAGAAATATGTTCCTGAGATTATGAAATCGATGGGGTTTGCTGATGCAGACTGGACTTGTGAATTGACGGATGGATCGCGGCTTCGGGAACAGATTAGAACTACTGCTGAAAGCACGGAAACTTTGATTGCTGTTGGTGGTGATGGGACGATGTCTACGGTATTGTCCGTAATGCTTGAATCCGGCCTTGCGGATAAAATCCGGATCGGCCTTATTCCTCTTGGCACGGGAAATGATCTTGCCCGCGTTCTTAACTTGTATGGGACGTTTGTCAATAAAGGGCTTCTGTTTTTGGTGCGTCGGCTGCTTGTCGCAAAAAGCAGGCCTTTTGATATTTGGAAAGTGAATGAGAAATTTGTGCTCGCTAATTATTTTTCTAGCGGCATTGATGCGTGCATTGCCCATGATTTTAATTTGGACCGCGCGACTGGTAAAATTTCGAGTAAATCAGTAATCGCTAATAAATTACACTATGTGTTCCGCTTCTTTGCAGATAGAAATCATTGTTTGGGAAAGGCTAAGTTGCGGGTTTGCGACAAGGATGGAATTTGGATAGAAAAGGATATTTCGGGATATCGCACGGTCATCATCGGAAATATTCCGAGCTTTGCTTCCGGGTCGAATCCATTTGAAAATGGAAATATGGCCGATGGACTTTTGGAAGTCGTTCCAGTCCCGAATTTAGGGGCCTTCTTCGGTGGTTTGGCTTTTGGAACCGTTCCTCTGTTAGGACGTTTGTATAAAAAATATTTTTTGAAGAGCTTGCATGCGAAAGAAGTATATCTCGACACTTCCGCAGACGAATTTCATCAGTTGGATGGAGACGACCTTTCGCGCCGGGTCGGAACGGAAGTCCATATTGAATGCGGTTGCAAAGTACAAATGCTAACTTTAGAAGAAGGAATATGAAAAAAACGGATGCCTTTTCATTAGCATTGTTATTGGGTGGAAACCTAGATTGGATTCTGCGTAAGGAGAACTTTGATATTTCGGGATTTGCTCCTGTGGAATACGCGAATGTGGGCGACGTTTCATTCTTTTTAGGGCCTTCTGTGACTGGCGTTCTCCGGAATTCTCACACGGACCTTCTTTTGGTTCCCATGAATTTTTTAGGACGTCCTCCTTTTGTGGGGGCTCTCTTGCGGGTAGAAAATCCGTATTTGGCGATGGTGAAAGTGATAGACCATTTTCACAAGCCTTTTGTAGAGTATCCGAAAACGTCTGTATCTTCTACAGCGAAGGTTCACCCAAGTGCTGTCGTGGAAGGAATTGTGGAAGATGATGCGGTTGTCGGGCCGGGCTCCGTTGTGATGCAGGGTGCTATCCTTGGTGCGGGTTCTGTCTTGGAAGCGAATGATGTGCTTTATCCAGGAGTTGTCGTCGGCAAGAATTGCATTTTCCAAGCAGGAGTTGTCGTTGGCAGCCGGGGTTTTGGATTTTATTTTGACCATGGAAGGAGGCTTCCGGTTCCGCATGTGAGCGGAGTAAAGATTGGCAACAATTGCTCTTTTGGGGCGAATATGGTTGTCGCTTCGGGTTTTCTCGCTCCGACGGTAATTGGCAACGATTGTCATTTCGATTCCTTTGTACAAATTGGGCATAATTGTACCGTTGGCAATGGTATTTATATGGCGTCACAGTCTGGTTTGGGCGGAAGTACTGTTGTCGAGGATTTTGTGGAATTTGCCGGCGGAGCCCAGATTGCAGGACATTTGACGATCGGCGCTGGGGCTCATGTGGCGGCAAAGGCCGGTGTTACCAAGAGCATTCCTCCTGGCGTTACGTTTGCGGGGTTCCCTGCAGAGCCTATCGAACGCTGGCGAAAGGGCGTCATTCTTTTGCGCCGGATGGCCGAGGAAGATTAATTTATACAAATTTATCTAAAAGTTTTAAAACGAAAAGAGGAGCTCTTGTTTGTGCAAGGCTCCTCTCCCGGGATTGAAGGTTGGCTCGTTGTTCCAGATGCTCTCGTTCTTGTTGAACGATGTGCAAGAGATTCTCTTGAATCACTTGCAATTCAATCCGGGTTCAAAAATATCTAGTGAATGCGAAATAGTAAAGAGTTTTGGGCTTTGTAAAAAATTATCTGTATCCTACTAGGATACAGCGAAGGATGGGTTAGCTTATTGCTCTTTGAAGCAAAACGAAATGCTGTCCAATAGCTTGTTTCCGCGGACTCATGCTGGAAAGCGGGATAAAGACAGAAATTCTGTTTTTTTCGAGTTCCGCTAGATGGAAAGGCCCGATAATTCTTTATGAATTTTCACCTTGCGTCAATCATTCCGATGAAAAAGGATGTTTTTCAGTTTATTTACCGGAATAGCGAGATAGCCAAAGCATCACTTCGTTCTGCTTTGCCCTCCGGGCTTGCCTTTGGGCAAGGCCTAGATCCACCTTCATTCAC
>JALNVO010000048.1 GCA_023231365.1 Fibrobacteraceae bacterium
AGGTCTTTGAGCGGAGTCGTCGAATCGGCATTGGAAAGCCCGACATTTTGCCAAAGAGCAATGATTTGGCTTGTGTTCTTATGTGTGACGATGGCAAATTCCTGAGCGTTTAAGCTCATCAATAGCTGAGGAGATTGTTGCATTACAAAGCCCTTGTTTCTTCCATTTCCCTTAGAGGATAGGGGGAATACGGCGAGGATTGCTAGTAGTGCGAATAAAATAATTACCGTTCTAGCCGGAGCTTTTTTTGCATAAGCTTTCATGCATGCCCAATTGGCAATTATGTGGAGAATTGCGCTGATGACGAAGATGATGCTAAAAATTTCGTGGAACGGGGTAACTAGCGGATTTCTGATGTGCAAGAGAAGGCAAATTCCCGTTGCTGTGAGGACAAGGAATGAACCGATTGTAAGTGTTGTGGCAAAAGGGCGCAGTTTCATGATTACCTTCCTTGGGAATAAGATAGTCTTTTTCTATTTTAAGAGCACTCCCTGAGGATTTTAATGATCGCTTTTTGGCTGGGTTTTCTCGCTTTTGTTGTTCTGATGCTCGCTGTTGACCTTTGCGTGTTGAACAAGAAGGATCACGAAATTGGCGTGAAGGAAGCCTTGTCTTGGACGGGCTTGTGGATTTTCATTGCGCTCCTTTTTGATGTTTTCATCTATTTTGCATATAATCATCATTTGTTGGGAATCGGTCTTCATTCGGGTGCAGCGGATGTTTCGGGAATGGAAGCGGCGATGCAATACCTCACGGGATATGTTGTAGAAAAATCCCTATCGATGGATAATATTTTTGTGATGGCCGCCATCTTTTCTTATTTCAAAGTACCGAGGCTTTACCAGCACCGCGTTTTATTTTGGGGAATTTTAGGGGCGTTATTTCTCCGCGGTATTTTCATCATCGGTGGCACGGAACTCATATTGCATTTCCATTGGGTAATGTATTTATTTGGCGCTTTCCTTGTTTTTACGGCGCTTAAAATGCAGTTTTCCAAAGACGATGAAAATATGGATCCTTCCAAGAATTTGATCTTAAGGATTGCGAAGAACCTTTTTCCTGTGACGGAAGAACATCACGGTCATGATTTTTTTATTGTCAAGGATGGTAAACGGTTTGCGACTCCATTATTTCTCGCTTTACTTGTCATTGAAAGCTCGGATGTCCTTTTTGCCGTGGACTCGATTCCCGCCGTGTTTGCTGTAACTCTAGACCCTTTTCTTGTTTTTACGTCTAATATTATGGCCATTCTAGGACTCCGTTCCCTTTATTTTGCTTTAGCCGCAATGCTCGGCAAGTTCCGCTACTTGAAAAATGCTTTGGTTGTTGTACTTGCTTTTGTGGGTATCAAAATGCTCATTGCGGACTATTATGAGGTTTCGAGCCTTGTTAGTTTGGTTGTCATATTCGCACTTTTAGCGGCAGGAATCATTGCGAGTATTCTCATTCCTCGGAAAGGGAACAAATAAATTAATGCTTTATACACCGTATCGCACGTTCCTTTCAAAGACGTTCCCTGCTTTCCGCAAGGTGCGCAAACTTTCGCTGAACGGAGGAATGACGTGTCCTAATTTGGATGGCGTGAAGGGGACGGGTGGGTGTAGCTATTGCAACAACAAGTCCTTTAGTCCAGTGTGGGACAAAGCTTCCGTATCGGTCGCGGATCAGATAAGTGAATTTATTCCCCTGATTCACAAAAAATATCCCGGGGCAGGAATTCTAGCCTATTTTCAGCCTTATACAAATACTTATGCGCCCGTAGAACGCTTGAAAGAAATTTATGAGCCCGCTTTTGCGTCAAGCGAAATTGCGGGTGTGGCGATTGGTACTCGTCCAGATTGTCTTGCAGATGATGTAATGGAACTTCTCGCTGAGGAAAACCGACGGAAGCCTGTGATCCTAGAAATTGGGCTTCAGACTGCAAATGATGAAACCTTGAAACTCATTGGCCGGGGGCACACGCTTGCAGAGTTTAAGGATGCGGTGAACCGGGCTCATTTGGCGGGACTTCTTGTCACGACGCACGTTATTCTAGGGCTTCCCGGAGAAACTGCTGAAGATTTTGCGAAGACCGCGCATATTGTCCGCGAAATGGGGCTTTCTGCGGTAAAGATCCACCCGCTTCACATTGTACGTGGAACGCGCCTTGCGGATTCTTTTGCCAAGAAAGAGTTTGAACTTCTATCGTTTGATGCCTATTGCGAGGCTGTAGCTTTATTTATACGCATTGTTGGGATGGACACTGCCATTGAACGCTTCAGCGGAGAATCTCAGAACAATATGCTAATCGCCCCGGAATGGAGCGGTAATCGCAATCAAATCGGTGCTCGCGTCGAAGCCTTGCTCGGCGGGTAACAATCTTGTGTGAAAATTAAATGACGGTTGCTGATTTCCATTTGCCGCTTTTCCAGCGAAGAAAATTCGCGATGGAGCGGTAAAATTCATCGGATGCCATTCCGAGCCAAAGTCCGATAATCCCTAAGTGGAGTCCGAATCCGAGAAAGAGTGCTGTGCCCGTACCTAGCGTCCACATCATCAAGCTTCCGAAAATGGCAGGGAACTTGGAATCTCCAGAAGCTCTGAGCGAGGCCGTTAGAACGATGTTTGCGGATTTGAATGGCTGTAGTATAACATCACACCAGAGGCACGCGGAACCGAGAGCGATGACCTCGGCATTGTTTGTGTAGAGAGAGAGCAATTGTTTTCCTAGAATTGCGACGATGAGGGCGACAATAAAAGCCCCCGTGCAGCTAGCGGCAAGCGATTGCCATACGCGGTGGTTTGCTTTGTCATAATCGTGAGCTCCCACGAGATGTGCTACGAGAATCTGGTTCCCGTTCCCGAGGCCTACGCCCAAGATTACTGCGAACATGGCAAAGTTTGCGCTGAATACCCGGGCGGTAACGGCAAGAGTTCCTAAGTGCACGACCATTGCCGTGATGAATACTTGGAATAATTGGAAGCTTACGGGCTCTGCAGCAGCAGGGAGACCGATGCGGATCCAGTCCGGTAAAATTATACGGATGCGTTTGATGTCCTGCATGCGCGTCTTGTGACGCACTTTGTAGCGCAGGACAAACCAGAGAATGATGGATGAAAAGCACCAGGAGAGCGCTGTAGAAAGAGCGACTCCTTCTACGCCCATTTTCGGAAATCCGCAATATCCGTTGAGGAAAAGGATGTTCATCAAAATGTTGAATGCAATCGTAAGCGCATTGCCGATCAAGTTCCATATCGTGAGCCCATGCGTTGCGATCAGCGCAGTGAGGGTTGTTTGTAATGCTCTAAAGCCAAAGCCGAAGCACACTATGGACAAAAATTTTACTCCAAATTTTGCGGTATCTCCTGAAAGCCCCATTGCATTTACGATGAGGCCGGATGAGGGATACGTGAGCATTGTCATCGCAATTCCCAAAAGGGCGCTTCCTACGATGACGAGCGTTTGCGTGACCCGTGCATGGCTTCCGTGATTTCCGCCCAAATATTGCGAAGCGATGCTCGCTCCCGCTTGAGAGAATGCTTGGATGGCCATAAAAATGGTGCCGAGAACAGGCATCAGCGCCCCAACGCCGGCGGCGGCGCTTTCGCTTGTGCGTGAAAGGAACCAGCTATCCATCATCGGCTGAAAAACGCCAATGCCGAATGTGATGATAAGAGGCCAAGAAAGGCTTAAAAGACTGCGGTCTTTTACTTTGTCTGTCATTTGGTTTCTTTAGAAGGGTAAAGTAAATTTTTATGAATTGCGGACTTGTAGGCTTTTGTCACTGTGAAAAAAAATTCTGCTTTTCGAACTACTCCGTTGTCTCCATCGGAAGAAGGTCGATAAATGAATCCAAATGCTGCAGTAATAATAGGAATGAAACAGAGAGAACGTTTGTTTGCAAAAGAATCTACAGTGGGAAAAATAAAGGAAAATAGTGCGATAACTCCTGCCTCGGCGGCTAAAGTTTGTGCTTTTTCCATAGTTCTTCTCAGGGAGACGTATTCTTTTTCCGCAATTTATCCCGCAGGGCAAGCCGGGCATCGCGGCGAATTTCCGCATTTTCAAAGCGGCGCTTTTCGTCTTCTGTTTCAGGGATTATCTCCGGCACTGGAGTTGGTTTGTTGTTTTCGTCTAGAGCGACAAATGTCATATATGCCGTGCAAATTTCAGTCTCTTTTTCATGCGGACGCCAGCCGGTGACTTTAATACCGACTTCCATCGAAGAATGGAAAACCCTATTCACCGCAGCTTTAAGCGAGAGCATTGTGCCTATGGGAGCTGGGTGCTGAAAATAGATGCTATCAACGGATACTGTCGTCACTTTTGCTTCGGCGTGTTTGAAGGCTGACATACATGCTGCTTTGTCCATCAATGAAACGAGGTGCCCGCCGAAGACTATTCCGTAAGCGTTTGCATCCGCCGGGTGAACGATGTCGTTTGTCTCGATGTAGGATTCGCTTACATGCTTTGTTTTCATCTTCCGGCTCCTTTAATTTATGCTTGGTAGAATTCTTTTACTTTGGAAAGGACATCTGCGATGTTCACGAGGACCATATCCTTGGAAATTCTCGGCTTCCATTCGACTTGTCCGTTGGCAAGTCCTTTTTTACCAACGGCGATGCGGAGCGGAATACCCCAGAGGTCGGCGTCCTTGAACTTGACTCCGGCGCGTTCTTCGCGGTCGTCTACGAGTACTTCAAAACCGGCGCTTTCGAGTTCTTTCTCTAGCTTGTCCGCAACTTCTAAAAGCTCTGGATCTTTGGCGATGGCCACTACTTCTACTTGGAAAGGGGCTATCGACTTCGGCCAAATTGGTCCAAAGTCATCGTGGCTGTTTTCGACGACGCTCGCCATCAGGCGGCCGACGCCAATGCCGTAGCATCCCATAATGATGGGTTCGCTCTTGCTTTCTGGAGTAAGGAATGTGGCTCCCATACTTGAAGAGAACTTTGTACCGAGCTTGAAAATGTTGCCGAGTTCGATTCCTCGCGTTTCAGAAAGATCTTTACCGCATTTGGGGCACTTGCAGCCTTCGGAGGCTTCGGCGATATCTGCCACTTCATAGTCCGTAAAATCCCGTTTGGGTGTACAGTGCTTGAAGTGGAAACCCTTTTCGTTTGCGCCCATTACCAAGTCCGTTGCGTCTTCGAGGCCAGAGTCGATGATAACGCGCGTATCATGTGCTCCAATGGGGGAGGCGAATCCTGGAACCATGCCGCACTTCTCAATGGATTCATTATCGGCAGGAATCAAATCTTTGGCCTTGAGCAGGTTGTGAAGCTTGATCTCGGAAACTTCCAAGTTCCCCGGAACGAGTGCCGTGATGAGCTTGCCGTTGAAATTGAAGAATACACATTTGGCGGTAGCAGATGCTTCAACATTCAATAGTTTAGAGATGGCATCGATACTTTCTGCGTTAGGTGTTGCAACTTTTTCTTTTCCGAGATCCGCATTGCCCGTGTGCGCGGTGCGCTTGAATGTTGCTATCTCCCGGTTCGCTTGGTATCCGCAGTGCTTGCAGATGATGAGGTAATCTTCGCCGTTCGGCGTGTCAAGCATAAATTCATGGGCTACTTTGCCACCCATAATGCCGGTATCGGATTGCACGACGACAGGTTCAATTCCCACTTTTCGGAAAATATTTTGATAAGCCTTGTATTCCAAGTCATAATGTTTGTCGAGATCTTCTTGGGAGGTGTGAAAACTGTAAGCGTCTTTCATCAGGAATTCGCGGACGCGGATAAGTCCTCCGCGAGCGCGAGCTTCATCGCGGTATTTGGTCTTGAATTGGAAGAGCATCACCGGGAGCTGCTTATAGCTAGAGACAACGTAACGCACGAGGTCGGTCATAGCCTCTTCGTGTGTCATCGCAAGCACCATATTGTGGTTGTTTCTATCCTTAAAGCGCAAAAGTTCTTCGCCGATAGCCGTATAACGACCGGATTCGCTCCAGAGGTCCGCCGTCTGGACAATCGGAAGGTCGACTTCCAAACCCTCAATAGCGATCATTTCTTCGCGGATGAGCTTCTCGATCTTTTTGAGCACGCGGAATCCCATAGGGAGCATACTATAGATGCCTGTAGAAAGGGGCTTGATGTATCCTCCCCGCATAAGGAAGATATGACTAGGCATTGTGGCGTCGCTCGGTGTTTCGCGGAGCGTTGTATAGAAGAACTTGGAAAGTTTCATAGTGGGCAGAAATCTAGAAAATTGCTAAATTAATGGCATTTAATTAATGTATGCCAAGGAGGCATCGAATGAAAATCCGTTTCTTAGCCCTTTCTGCAATTGCTCTCGCGCTTGTCGCTTGCAATGCGGGAAAAGGAAACGCAAACAATGTGACTGTTGGCAATTCATCTACCGACGACCAAAAGTTCGCTTATATGCTGGGTACCCAGTTCGGAAACCAGTATAATTTGATTACGAAGCAATTCGAGTTGACTGCTGATGACGCTGAATTTATGCAGGGCGTTGAGGATGGCAAAAAGATGATGACGGATACGGCCTTTCATCTCAAATATTCGGACGATGTTCTTCGTGGAGAAGGCATGGTAATGCAAAAACGTGCTGAAGCCCTTCGCCAACTCCATATGCCGCCAAGACCCGATTCCGCAAAAGTGGATTCCCTCCCGCTACCTCCTCCTCCCACGGTAGATTCCCTTTCTAAGGAGGATCTCCAAAGGTTCTCTTATATGCTCGGCATTCAGTTCGGTTCGCAATTCGGTGGTATTAGCAAACAATTCGGTTCGGAATTCGATATCCTTTATTTTAAACAAGGTCTTCGCGATATGGCGGAATCTCTCGCAGACACGTCTTTTAAACTTCCTCTTTCTCAAGATACGCTCCGCGCTGTGAATGACCGGTTTCGCAACAAGGCACTTCAGATCCGCGCCGGGGAAGAGAAGAAGGCCAAGGAAGAAGAAGCGAAGCTCAAAGCGGATGTCGCGCCTCTCCGCGGCGATACTCTCCCCGACGGCTATCCGGTCAAGATGAATTTTAAAGTCAAGGTTACGGGCATCTCGGTAGAAGCAAGCGATCTGGAAGCTTATGCAGGTAAGCCCCTCCTCGTATTTTATTTCTCTACGACCTGTGGACATTGCCGCCATGCTACACCAGAAGTTCAAGCGATTGTCAATTCCTTCAAGGATAAAGGTCTCACCTTTATCGCCATTGCGAGTGGTGGAAACAATAAGCATGGTATCCGCGGCTTCATTGACGAATTCAAGATGGACAATGCAGAAGTCTTCTTTGATGAATCCAGACAATTCGGGGAACTCTACGGAGACGGCTACGTGCCAAAAGTTTATGTTGTCAAACCGGATGGCAAATATACGATTTACAAGAATTTTGAAAAGGAACAGGATTCCATACGCGTGGAGCTTTCCAAAGTTCTTGCTAAGTAATAGATGTACCTTTTGTATATGCAAAGCCTCGGATATTTCGGGGCTTTTTTGTTGCGGGGATTTTGAAATATCTTTCCTTGAGAGTATTTTATTTGGAGTAGACAATCAAGGAGCATCTTATGTCAAAGAATATTATTACGATTAGCCGCGAATTTGGAAGCGGCGGGCGCATTATTGCTAAAGAAGTCGCAAAGAAACTCGGCTATGCTTTTTATGACCGGGCTCTGGTTGATTCTCAAATCCGCACTGATGAACTCTCTGCTGAATCCATGCGCGACATTGAGGATTCCCTCAACGAAGCATTGCTTTTTCAGTTAGCTGTAGATGGCAACTATGCCGAGCATTTCTGGGAATCCGCGATGATGCCTTCGGTGGACAAACTTTTTCTCATGCAGGAAAAAATCATCAACAACATGATTGCGAAAGGGCCGTCCGTTATCGTTGGAACGGGTGCTGATTTTATTTGTAGGGAAAAAGCCGATTGTGCAAGTTTTTTTATTTATGCGCCGTTCGATGATCGCAAAAAACGAGTTATCGAGGATTACCATATTCCTGCAAAAGATGCGGAAGCTAAAATTCGCCGCCGTGATAAACTTCGCAAGGAACACTATGAATCTTGTACGTTCCAAAAATGGGGCGACGTACACAACTACGACTTGGCTTTGGACAGTTCTTTTCTTGGACTTTCCAAGACGGCTGAGCTTGTTATCCGTGCTATAGAATAGTGCGCAATTAAAGGTTCTCGTCCTTTGTCTTCGGAACGAAGGTGAGTCCTGCTTCGGCGTACATCTGTGTCATACACAGGTTGAATTCTACCGTATTCGTTTCATAGCGGTAGCTTACGCCTAAATAGGCAGAGGCTGTATCCGCCATTTCACAGAGTTTTGGAGTCCATGTTCCAAAATGGAGGCTGTAGGTACATTCCTTGTCGCCGATGGAGTAGATATATTCCAATTTGTCCTCGGTGAGCTCTTCCAAGCGGAATTCTACAGAGTGCTTGGCGTCTATGTGGATTTCGCCTTCGCGGCAGTTTGTTTTTGCAATGGTATCTTCAGTAGGGTGCACATCGAAATTGTCGTAGGCATCCATAAAGCAATAGTCTTTCCAGATAACCGTAAGTGTCATGGAATCGCCAAAAAATTTGCGTTCCATAGAGGTTCCTTGTGGGAGCTCTACGCATTCATCGCCTTCGCAATTCGCCGTATAGGTCCAAGTTTCATCTAGGACGGAGTCTGGCCCGTAATATACTTCCGTGGTATTATTGCGGGTGAGGTATAGTGAGTCATTTACGTGGAGAAAATCGAAGCTTTCCGTTTCGGTTTTGTATTCAACGTTACTTCCGTCCGCATTGATATCGCAAAATCCGGTATATGTGGAGAGTGTATGGTTTGTGGAATCGACTGCTATTTTGTACTTGCGTACGGCACGGTATGTAATCGTGCCCGTCGGTTTGGAGGCTCGGGGCTTGCGTGCGGCGGGCTTCACTTTTTTAAGGGCTGTTTTAGATACATTGGATTTTGTATCCGCTTGCTTGTCGGAGCTGCAGGCGGCGAGCAAAAATGCCATGATGATGCACAAGATGATACCTTTCTTCATGGTTTCTTCCTCATTTTTAAACGGGCGGGAAAAAAATGTAGGCGATTGCAATCGCTGCAATGATGCCCGCAAAGTCTGCGGCAAGCGCGCAAATTACGGAATGCCTTGTCTTTTTGATTCCGACGGAACCGAAATAGACCGCGATAATGTAGAATGTTGTATCGGTTGCACCTTGGAAAATACAGCTCAAGTGCCCGACAAAGCTGTCTGGGCCATAAGTTTTCATTGCGTCGATCATCATTCCTCGGGCGCCGCTTCCCGAAAGAGGTTTCATAATAGCTGTGGGAAGTGCTGGGATTATATCGTTTGGAAGCCCGAACCAGGAGAATATGTGCGAGACAGAACTCATCACAATGTCCATCGCTCCGCTTGCGCGGAATACGGCGACACCTACAAGTATTGCAACCAGATAGGGGATGACCATTACGGCTGTGTGGAAACCGTCTTTGGCGCCTTCGATAAATGCTTCGAATGCGCGGACTTTTTTGTAAACGGCAAGCCCGAAGAAAATGATGATGATGGAGAAGAGAACAAAACCGCTCACGAAGAGACTTGTGGCTCCGAGTTCCTGTGCGGATAATTTTGAAAAGTAGACGAGTGTGCCAAGTACAGCACTTGTAAGACCGATGAACCAAGCAATTGTGACTGGGTTCTTAAGCTCGATTTTTTGAAAAAAACTGGTGACGATAATTCCGATGAGAGTGCTGAAGAATGTAGCAAGGAGTAAAGGAAGGAAAATGTCGGAGGGATTTGCAGCACCGAGCTGTGCCCGGTAGGTCATTATGCTCACTGGGATGAGTGTAAGTCCGCTTGCGTTTAAAACAAGAAAGAGTATTTGCGCATCGCTCGCGGTCTCTTTATCTGGGTTGAGCTCCTGGAGTTCCTTCATCGCCTTGAGGCCCATCGGAGTTGCCGCGTTATCAAGTCCCAGCATATTTGCGCTGATATTCATGAGCATAGTCCCTTTTACTGGGTGACCTTTAGGGATGGATGGGAAAAGACGTGAAAACAGGGGATCGATAAACTTCGCCAAAATTTGTACGGCTCCGCCTTTTTCGCCGACTTTTAAAATGCCGAGCCAGAGGGAAAGGATACCGGTAAGTCCCAGAGAAATTTCGAAAGCGGTTTTGGACATTTCGAAAGCGCTCTGTATGGTGTCGTTGAATATGCCCGTTTCTCCAAAAACAAAACATTTAATGGCGCATGCAATAAATGCACCAAAAAAGAAAAGGAGCCAAATGACATTCAACACCATACTTCAAAAGATAGAAAATATGATAGGATAGTCTTAAGTCACAAATTCCGCAAGGGTCTTCAACAGGGTCTTTGATTCCACAGGTTTGGAAAGGTGTGCGTTCATCCCTGCCGCAGATGTTTTTTCCATATCGTCAGTAAAAGCATCGGCAGTCATTGCAATAATGGGTATTGTTTTTGCTTCAGCTCTTTTTGAGTTGCGGATGGCCTCTGTCGCTTCAAATCCGTCCATTATTGGCATACGGAGATCCATTAGGATGGCGTTGTAGTGCCCTACGGGGTTTTCTCTAAAGAGATCTACGGCTTCTTTTCCATTGTGGGCTTCTTCTACGATGATTTCTGCACTCATCAGGATAAGTTTTGCGATTTCCCGGTTGATTGTGTTGTCTTCCACTATAAGTACGCATTTTCCTTTCAGTTTATCTGCCGGATTTGTTTCTTCGGTAGTCGCATTTATTTCGTTCTTGTCTGTGGTTGATTTGCTTTCTAATATGATGATGAAAGAAATGGAAGATTGTTCATCGCTTTGAAGATTGATGGATCCATTCATTTTTTCAATCATCCCCTTGACTACGGTGAGCCCGAGGCCGGGGCTGTCATTGAGTGTGGAATCTAAGGTTAGTGGCTGTTCATAAATTTGCTGGAATTTGTCTAGGTCTGTGTTGAGTTTACAGATTTTTATAGTGTATTTGATTTTTGTGGAGCCTTCACTGGATGGCAACAAATGAATATCGAATTGGATGTTGCTACCTTCTTTTGCAAATTGTATGGCGTCTGATATCAGTGTGAGAAAAATTTGCTCATAGCGGGTTTTGTCTAATTTTAGATAAATTTGTGTGTAATCATCGGATTCGCTGACTATGCTTACGTGTTTTGTCTCTGCAATGATGTGTATGTTGGTCAACATCTCATCTAGAGCTTCATTCATAGAGAAAAATTCATTCTTGAGATCAATGATGCCCCGTTCAATTTTTGATTTATCAATAATGGCGTTGATGAGTCCTAACAAATATTTTCCGGCTGTATTTATCAGACCGAGTCTCTTCTTTGTAACTGCGTTTGTCGTATCGTCTTTGTAGATGATTTCTGAGAGTCCAAGAATTGTGTTCATCGGCGTGCGGATTTCGTGACTCATTAGACTTAAAAATTTTGATTTGCTTTCGCTAGCTTGTTCTAGCTCAATGTTTTTTTGCCGGAGAAGTTCCATATATTTGATATGCATTGTATAGAGAATGGCGATGACCACGAATATGGCAATGAGAACAAGAAAGATGACGATTGCGGGAATCCCAAATTTAGACCAGATATCCTGCGCTGTCGATGCGTATGCGCTTGAAAATATATAGGATCTTATGGCAATGTTTCTATCTTCTTCGTTTAAGTTCTTTATGGACTTGTTGAGAATGGAATAAAGAAGCGGATCGGATTTGGATATGACCGCGGCTCTTAAGTTGTCTATTGATCCTGTTTGGGGAATAAGGGCCATATCTTCGAATTTCCAGCGGTGAAGCATATTGCTTGCTGCGAATTCGCTGATAAAAGCCATATCCGTTTTTCCTAGTCTCACGCTGTCAAGCGCCGCTTCTATGGAGGGTGCAAAAGAGATAATCCAGATTGCCCTTTTGTTGCTGTCCATATTGTCATATAGTTCTTTGGACATTGTTACTCTGTAGCGGCTGTCTTTAGGGAGGACTAAGTCTTTTTTCGAAACAAGGACGTTTTGCGAAGAAATGTAGGGCTGTGAAATTTTGTATTCCTTTGGAAAAATCAGAATTTCTTTTCGGTTCAAGCCGGCGACGACATCAATTTTCATGCTGGAGAGAGAATGAAATTTCGTAATATCCGGGAAAGTCGTGTATTTAAAATGCAAACCGCTCTTTTTTTCTATTCGTTTGAATATTTCTACGGAGATGCCCTTAATCTCTTTGGTCTTGTCATCCCGGTAAGAAAAAGGTTCCTGGTCTACAGGAAAACCCACCGTCAAAATTTTTTTTCTGTCAATGTAATCCTGTTCTTCTTTTGTTAGATATTCTTGGGTGAATTTAGGAAAATAAACCGCTTCTAACCTTGTTTGGTAGCCCGGGTCTATGCGATCTACTTCGTCGATTGCGCTGCTGAGGGACGCCTTTAATTTTTCTCGCCCTTTTTTCATAATAAAGTAGTAAGAGGCGCAATTGAATTTGGCGACCGTTTTCAGTGTAGAATCTCCGTGCATAAAATTGTGTACGATAGCATCTACTTTTCCTGTTAGGAGAGCTTCTTTTAAGTCATTCCAATTTTTGTATTCGACAATATTAGGCTTGAACGAATGGGCTTCGGCGAATAGTATCAAAGATTCTTCGTGTACTGTTTCTTTTTCTGTACCTATTCTTGCTTTAGCGAAAGCGTTATAATCGTCAAAAGAAATAGGAGACGACTCTGTTGTGGAAATGGCCGTGCAAACTTTTCCGATCGGATTTGTGCTATAATCGAACGTTTTGAATCTTTCTGCGGAAATTTTTGCCGGTGAAAGCAAGTCTAATTCTCCGGAGAGAATTTTGTTTAAGCCTTCTTCCCAGCTATTGATTTTAACGTACTTGATTTCCCAGTTTGTATAGCGGGATAACCGGGAGACAAGGTCTGCTTCATAGCCCACGACTTTGCCCGTGTTATCGAAAGAGTGGTAATTTGGCAAATCATAGACGCCGATGCGCACTGTGTCTGAAGTGGAGGCCGAATAAACAAAAACACAAAAAGCAGCGATACCAAGTGCTGAAGTTTTCAAATTTCCAAAGATTTTCATAACGCTTATAATATATAATTACAAAAAGTTTTTTGTAAGGGAAAAAACACATTTTGTAATTTAAACATAAAAAAACGGCTTGATTTGCGAATCTTAGCCGTTTCTTTGTTCTGAATATTTAATTAACGCCGTCTAGCAGCCATTTCCTTTTTGAGAATGTCCATCACGGGTCCGATCTCGGCAGGAGCTTCGAATACCGGGTTCGCAAATTTGGAAAGGATGCCTTCGAGTCTTTTTTCATGGTAGGCAACCTTGAATTCGGTGAACTTGAGGCCGTGCGCCGTCGAAATCACGACTACTTCTTCCTCTTTGGAAATCTTTTGTTCTTTGACGAGTTTTTCAAGCGCACCTAGCGCTACGCCTGTATGCGGGCAAGTGTAGAGGCCTGTACGGTCTGCGCGTTCTGCCGCATTTGCAAGTTCGTCTTCGGTCACTTCCACGACTAAACCATTGTAATTCTTGATTGCGCGTTCTGCCTTGGGATAGCTCACCGGGTTGCCTATCTGTATCGCTGAGGCAAGCGTCTTTTGGGCGTGTACGGGGACGAGCTTGTCAAACCCGCGCTGGAACGCTTGGTAGAAGGGGTTGGCGTTCGCTGCTTGTGCAACTATGATTCGCGGTTTCTTGTCGATCAGACCCATTGATAAGCAATTGTCAAAACCTTTGGCGAGTGCGCTTACATTGCCGAGGTTTCCCCCAGGGATGA
>JALNVO010000049.1 GCA_023231365.1 Fibrobacteraceae bacterium
ATGGTACAGGCTCCCATTCCTATCGCATATTTCGGGCCGGGAATCTGTTCCCAGAGCATCTGTATCGCCGGCGCCATGCGTTCCGTAATCGTACCTGCGATGATGAAAAGGTCTGCTTGGCGGGGAGAGGCGCGGAATACTTCGGAACCGAAGCGGGCTATGTCATAGCGGGCCATGGAGCTTGCCATCATTTCAATTGCGCAGCAGCTCGTTCCGTAGGTAAGCGGCCAGAGCGAATTCGCACGGGCCCAGTTTACCACATAATCGACCATATTCACCAAGTGTTTTCCACCCGGGACAGGATCGAGAAATTTCGGAAAATAGTTGATTACTCCCATTTGAGAATTCCTTTGTTCCAGGCGTAAGCAAGGCCAGATACGAGAATTACGAGAAATAGCCCGAGATCGATGCCGACGATGACGGGAGAGAGAACGGTTTCTCCGGCGACAATTGCCTTAAAGGAAACGAGTACGGGGAAAAGGAAAAGAGCCTCGATGTCAAAAATGAGAAAGAGAAGTGCAAAGAGGTAATAGCCCACCTTGAATTGGATTCTGGCGTTGCCGAAAGTTTCCATACCACATTCATAGGGAGCGTACTTGTTCTTGGTATCCTTGCTCTTATAACCGAGAAGCTTGCCTACGATAATTGCGCCTCCCGCGACTACCGTGCCGAGGAACAGGAAAAAAATTAAGATAAAGTATTCAGAAAGTTCCATAATTGCCTGTGTGTTGAAATCTTAGTAAGGGGTATCCTTTTTTTGTAATTGTCAATAGAAGTGCTGTAGTTCTTGCAGAGTTCCAAAAAGGGCGTTCCCAATGGTAAAGCGGTCTTCAATGTGGGTGTGCAAATCGCGGAATTCTTGTTCTGTGGCGAGATTGAGTGCTGCCAAATTTTTCTGTAAATTGGAAATGAAGCCGGAAACGTGTGCTTCGTTCGCCTTGGATTGAATATTTTTGTCGATGTTTTGCAGCATCTTGTCTGTTTCAAGGCGCGAAAGAATATAGCGCATCGTGGATTGCAGTTCGATCAAGAAATAGACGAGCAAAAGTTCTTCTTGTAGAATGCCCCAGCGCTTATCGCTAGAGAAGAGTGCCACTTTTTCGCTCTTGCCAAAAAAAACCGCTGCTTGGGCATATTCGAGACACGTTGCGAGGGAGCTTTCGCACTGGTTAATTTTTTCGCCGATAGTAGAAAACCATTCCCGGCGATCTTTTATATCTGTCTGCATCATCAGTGGTTTCAAGGCGCGGAATGCGTAATATACTTCTTCGTAGTGCCGGTTCCGCATGCGGCAATTAAACGCCCGGTTTCGGAGAGCTTGGTCTTCTGCAGGATGGACTAGCATTGTCATATTCTCTTCACCTCCCGGATACCTTGTATGTGCTCTATGCGTGAAATGAGATGCTCGAGTTGCTCGCGGCGGAATATCCGGAATTCCATGCGGATTCTTCCGGCATCCCTTGCCGATACGACGCTCATTCTTTCGAGGAATGCGTTCGCTTTAGAAATTTCGGTGAGAATATCTGCCGTAATTCCCTTGCGGTTGTCTGTCTCGATGCGCAAATGGCAGCGGAATTCCTGTTTGGAATCTACGTTCCATTCCATAGCGATCAAACGGGATGTTGGAACCTTTTTGAGTTCGGGACAATTCTTCTTGTGGACTTCGATTCCTCGCTTTGGAATAAGCGCCCCCACGATGTCTTCGCCGGGTATTGGCGTGCAGCAGGAGGCAAAATGAATGAGCAGGCTTGCTTCATTTCCGACTTCTACGGGGAGCTGATTTGTTTCGTCTGCTTGATCCTTTAGGAACAGTTTTACTGGAGATGAAACTGTCGAATTTTCTTTGTATTCTTGTGGCGCTATCTGCGCAATGAATTTTTGCAAATCAGAAAGAGGCATTTCACCTTGGCCGAGCCTTTCGTAGAAAGCATCAAGGGTTGGCGTGCCGAAGTTCTTGCAGATGGATTCCGGGCTGGGTTGTTGAGCCTGTTGAATCTTGAATACGCGGAGCTCGCGTTCCCAGAGTTCTTTTCCGAGTATGCGGGATTCCTGCGAAATACTTGTGCGCATCCAGCGGCGGAGTTCCTGCTTTGCTTTGACTGTGCGGACGATTTCCAGCCATTCTGGTTTGGGTTCCTGGTTGTGACTTTTCAGAACTTGTATCGTCGCTCCATTGGGAACTACTTTGGTAGCGCTTATAACGTTGTTGTTGATGCGGGCACCCACGCAATGAAGTCCGAGGTCCGTGTGTACGGCGAACGCGAAGTCAAGGACCGTGCTCCCGTCGGGGAGTTCGATGGAATCTCCTTTGGGGGTGAATACGGTAATGCCCTCTGGTTTCAAGTCTACGCGGAGGAAGTCGAGGAATTCTACGGAATCCGGAATTTCGGATTGGAGCTTGGCGAGTCGTTCCAGCCAGCTGAGTTCTTCGCCACTTCTTTGCGTCTCGAGCTTGTATGCCCAATGTGCTGCGAATCCCTTTTCGGCAGTGAGGTCCATATCTTTTGTGCGAATCTGGACTTCGACCATCTTGTTTTCCGGTCCGATGACTGTCGTATGGATGCTCTGATAGAGGTTCGGCTTCGGGGTGGCGATGTAGTCTTTGAAAAGCCCCTGGAGCGGAGTCCAAAGATTGTGGACATAACCCAGGGCTAAATAACATTCCGGAATTGTTTCGACAATAATGCGGATTGCAAAAATGTCAAAAATGTCGTCGAGCCCGCAACCGCGGCTTTGCATTTTCCCATAGATGCTGTAAATGTTTTTGGTGCGGCCTTGGATTGTGCAATCGAAGTCTTCAAGCGCCATTTTGATTTGGAGAGGGCCAATGACCGATTTGATGTAACGTTCGCGTTCTTCCTTGCTGTTCAACAGGTGGTCGATGATCCGTTTGTATTCCACCGGGTTGATGTATTTGAACGCCAAGTCTTCGAGTTCGGATTTGAATTGGTAGAGGCCGAATCGATGGGTAAGCGGAGTGTAGATGTCAAGTGTTTCTTGGGCGATGATCCGGCGCTTTTCGGGCTTCATATATTGAAGCGTGCGCATATTGTGGAGGCGGTCCGCAATTTTGATCATGATCACGCGGGGGTCTTTCGCCATCGCGGTAATGAACTTGCGGTAAGTCTCCGCCTTTTGTTCGACTTTGTTGTCCTGCTTTTGGGCCGCAGAAATTTTCGTCACCGCGTCCACCATAAAAGCCGTATCTTCACCAAAGCGGGTCTTGATTTCGGAAAGTGTGTGAGGGGTGTCTTCTACCACATCGTGCAAGAGGCCTGCAAGTACGGATGACGTATCCAATTTAAGGTCGGCGAGGATCTTTGCCACTTCATACGGGTGTTCCGTATAGGGCATTCCACTTTTGCGGAATTGACCTTTGTGAGCCTCGGCAATGAATGCGACCGCACTCCGGAGCATTTCCTCATTGAGTGAGGGATTTTTTTTCATCAGCACACTGATAATGTGTTCTTGTGTAGGCTGTAAAAACTCCGTCTGCATGGCTTAAATTTATCAAAAAAAGAAAGATTCGGATTAGAAAAACGCTTTTTGCAAGATAAAAGGGAACTGATTTAAAAGGCAACGGCAAAGATAATAAAAATCAGAAAATTTTACGGATAAAAAAGGGGCTCTTTCGCCAATTTTTGCAGCTTTCTAAAACTATAGAACGCTTTTTCAATAAAAAAGCCTCCGGAAGCCGGAAGCTTAATTTATTTGTAGTAAGAACTTAGAAATCGAGGAGCTCTGCAATTTGGACTGCATTGAGGGCCGCGCCCTTGCGGATTTGGTCTCCGGTCAGCCACAAGGTCATGCTGTTGTCGTCTGCCAAGTCTTTGCGGACGCGGCCAACGTATACGTCATCGTGGCCTGCACTTTCAAGAGGCATCGGGTATACATAGTTTTGCGGGTCGTCCTTGAGGAATACGCCAGGAGCTTTGGAAAGCGCTTCGCGGACTTCTGCTACGGAAAGCGGGCGTTCGGTTTCAAACCACACTGATTCGGAATGGGAGCGGAGCGAGCTCACGCGTACACAGGTCGCGCTGGTACGCACGTCAGAGTGCATGATCTTGCGCGTTTCGTTGTACATTTTCATTTCTTCTTTCGTGTAATCGTTTTCCGTCATCTTGTCAATTTGCGGAATTACGTTATATGCAAGCTGATGCGGAAATTTGCTGATGTGGTCGGTTTTGCCTGTTTCCACGAGGTCCTTGTACTGCTGCTTCAGTTCTTCCATCGCAACAGCTCCAGCGCCGCTTGCGCTCTGATAAGAAGAAATGTGAATTTTCTTGATATGCGAAAGCTTTTCGATTGGGTTCAGCACGACGACCATCATGATGGTCGTGCAATTCGGGTTTGCAATAATCCCGTGATGCTTTTTGATGTCTTCTGGATTGACTTCCGGCACGACGAGGGGTACCGTCGGATCCATGCGGAAATAACTGGTGTTGTCAATGCAGATAGCGCCGGCCTTGACTGCGGAAGGCAAAAATTCTTGGGAAATCGCCGCTCCTGCTGAAGAAAGGACGAGGTCGATTCCTCTGAAAGAATCGTGCGTGAGTTCTTCAATGGTGAGTTCCTCGCCCTTGAACTTAAGCTTTTTCCCGGAGCTCCGTTTGGAAGCGAGGAGCTTGAGGGAATCCATCTTGAAGTTGCGCTCTTCGAGGATCGAGAGGAGTTCTTGCCCGACCGCTCCAGTAGCGCCCATAATTGCTACGTTACGACTCATATTTGACCTTTTAGGTTGTGGTTAATTAATTTTTTTCTGCGAGCTTCGCGATTTTTTCTTTATAGGAGATGAACGCCTTATTGGCTATTTCCGCTTGCTTTTTGTACTGTTCGGCTTGAGCGGCTTTTTCGTCTTCATTATCCAAAGTAGTATAGGAATGGAGCGAATATCCGGCGAGCCGCAGATTTTCTGTGGCGCGGATGAGCTCGGAATGGATTTCGCTTACGCTTCTCGGGTGGAAGAGCTCTGTCGCCTGGCGGTTTTCTTTCGCTGTTGCATTCCGGAGACTGAGCGCCTTGCTTTCGAGTGTTTCCCTTGTCGATTCGGAGGCATCGCTTTGAATTTCGCTGAAATTTAAAATGTCATTCGCAAGTGCAATGGATTCATCCGCAATCTTCTCTGCAGAAGTCGTATAGGCTTCTATTGAATTGATTGCTTTGGAGTTTCCATCATTTTCTGTTTCTGTTCTCTTGGATTCGGAACTTGCATCTTGCGTTATTGCGGAAAGTGACATTCTTGGAGCAAGATCCGGGGATATATAAGAACTGTAGCCGGAAATTTTCATATAGCTGAAAAATCCAGCAATGACGAAAATGACGATGGTGGCAATTGCCGAGAGGGAAAGGCGGATGGCTCCGCGGGCGTTTATCGTCTGAATCAGGGCGAGAAGGCCTATTCCCCAAAGAATCGCTATGCTGATCAAATCAGATTGTTGCATTTCTGAAGCCTTCGAAGAGGTCCGCCTTTAAAAAGGTAGGTCGTCTTCCGATTCTTGCGGCGGCATTGGGGCCGGAGCTTGCGGCATGGAGGGCATTGCCGGAGCTTGAGCGTGCCCGTAAGCCTGAGGAGCCGCTGCGGTTTGGGGGCGGTTGTAGTTCGGGGTATAACTCCCGGCGTTCTGGCTTCTTGGGGTGAGGAGCTGGAATGTATCCATATTGATGTCCGTCGCATAGCGCTTCTGACCATTTTGGTCGTCCCAACTGCGGTACGTAAGAGTGCCTTCTACATATAGAGTCATTCCCTTGTGTACGCCAAGCTGTTCAATAATGTCTGCAATCTTGCCCCAGCCGACGATGTTGTGCCAATCTGTCTGTTCTTTTGTTTCGCCGCTGGCATCGCGGTAACGGCGGGACGTCGCGAGAGAGAAGGATACGCGCTTCTTTCCGCTTGGGGTAACTTTAGTTTCGGGGTCTTTACCGATATTTCCGATGAGCATCACTTTGTTGAGATAGGGCATAAATAATTCCTAGAATTTGTTTCCTTAGAGAACCTATATTTTATCCGGGTTCAAAAGATATAAAAAAAATGACAGTCAAACTAGCTTTATCCCGTTTTGAAGATAACTATCCCCGGGAACTCCTCGGAGTTCGCCTAGGGGCCCTTTTACACCCCGCTTCCGTTGATTCTGCCTTGCATCATACCTTAGAAACGCTTCTGCGCTATAATGGAAAACTTTTTAAGCTTGCGGCTTTATTCGGGCCGCAGCATGGAATCAAGGGACATACTCAAGATAATATGATTGAGTGGGAAGGCGGACTCGACCCCGAACTCGGCATTCCGGTTTATAGCCTTTACGGGAAGAACCGCGAACCATCGTCCGAAATGCTTTCTCATATTGACGCCCTTTTCGTGGATATGCAGGATGTGGGTGCGAGGTATTACACGTTTATCTGGACTTTGTTCCTTTGTATGAAGGCTTGCGAAAAGCGGAATATTCCCGTGATAGTCCTAGACCGTCCGAATCCTCTGGGTAATGCGGTTGAAGGCCCGGCGCTCGACGTAGAATATTCGAGCTTTGTGGGCTTGTGGAAACTTCCGGTCCGCCACGGGAAGACGATCGGCGGACTTGCCCGGCAGTTCAAGGCGGAGTGTTTCCCAGAATGTAGTTTATATGTAATGGAAATGGACGGATATGATCCTAAGATGTGGTTCGATGAAACGGGCCTTCCCTGGGTAATGCCTTCCCCGAATATGCCCACTTTGGATACGGCTATCGTCTATCCGGGAATGTGCCTTTTGGAAGCGACAAATGTGAGCGAGGGCCGCGGAACTACGAGGCCTTTCGAAATTTTTGGAGCTCCGTTTATCAACGCGCAGGAACTCTGCAAATATATGAACGGGCTGAATCTCCCGGGCGTCTATTTCCGCGAAAATTACTTTCAGCCCACGTTCCACAAGGGCGCGGGGCATGTTTGCTGCGGAGCCCAAATTCACGTGATGGACAGGAATTCCTTCCGCTCATTCGAGATGGCGGTACAGCTTTTGCGGTATCTCTTTCACCGCTATCCCGAGGATTTCATGTGGAAGTCGCCTCCTTATGAATATGAGTATGAAAAGCTCCCGATCGACATTCTTTTAGGATCGGGTTCTTACCGCAAAGAATTTATTGAAAACGGAGCCCTTTAGTGCGCATATTGATTCTTGCGGCAGGTCTTGGCACTCGTCTCCATCCGCTCACTCTTCAAATGCCGAAACCTCTTGTGCCTGTAGTGGACAAAACGATCTTGGAGCACCAGGCAAATCTCGCCCGAAAAGTGCCTTTTGCAGAACTTCATATCAATGCGCACTACCTTGCAGATAAGTTAACGATTGCCGCCAAGGAGCTCGGCTTTGAAAAGGTGTGGGAGGAAAGTCCGGAAATTTTAGGCACGGGCGGTCCTCTGTTTAGGATGAACGCCGAAGATCCCGTGGATGAACTTCTTGTGATGAATTCCGACTGCTTTTGCCATTTTGACTTGAACGCTTTTTTAGCAAATGCGCGGGCGTCAAAAGCCTCTTTTGCGCTTTTAGGTGTCGATTTTCCGAAAGTCAATTCTTTGTATGTGGAAAATGAAAAGCTTGTCGGCGTAGCCAATCGCTTTGGAAGTTCTTGTGCTCTACCTCTTACTTTTTCTGGCGTTTCTTGGTATTCGACGGCAGCGCTTTCATCGATAAGAGCTGATGAACGTGATGTAGTCCGCTTTTGGGAACGCTCCGTGCTGCAAGGGGAGGCTCCTTTTGTGGATGCGTCACAAAAAAAGGCTCTCTGGATAGATATGGGCTCACCGGAAGGTTTGATGAAGGCCTGCGATGCCCGTCGTGCGGAACTCAAAATTGACAATTTTGGAATTTTTAAAAGAGCCGAAGCTTCTGTCGTTGAACCGGGTTCTGAAATACCGGAATCTGCGACACTCGAACATTCCGTTGTCTTTGCCGGTGCGCAAATTGGAGAGGGCGAACATCTTATAAATGAAATCCGCGGTAAGGATTTCAATTGGAAGCTACCATGCTGAATTTTAGAATTGTTTTGGTCGAACCCGAACACCCGCACAACGTGGGCTTTGTGGCGCGCGCAATGCACTGCAATGCGCTCAATGAACTCTACATCGTTTATCCCAAGCGGGACTCTCTTTATGAAGAGTCCTACAGGACTGCCCACAATTCAAATGATGTCCTCGATTCCGCCAAGGTCGTCCATACTCTGGATGAGGCTTTGGCCTCTGCGCAATATGCCATTGCGTTCAGCCGCCGTCGCTTTGATACTGTTATCCCGCATACGGCGCTTCCGACGCTCGTTCCTCGCCTTCCTCAAGAAGGAACCGTCGCTCTCGTATTCGGCAGGGAATCGAGCGGACTTGAACTCCCCGAAATAGATCGCTGTGCGCTTATCTGCGAGATTCCTGTGCCTGGGCTGATGAGTCTGAATTTGGCTCAAGCAGTGACCGTCGCCTGTTATGAACTCTGCCGCAACGGGCTGTTGTTCGGACAGGGGCTCCGCACGGATCGCGTGCCGTTGAAGCGCGGACGCCTTGAAAAGGCAAATATCGGGCAAATTGAAAATTTCCTCGGTTTTTTACGCGAAAACTTGACGGATCGTTACAAGCAGAACACGTGGACGGAGTCCGCCGTGCGGGAATTTCTTCAGCGGCTTTCTCCTACCCGTTTTGAAATGAGCGCTCTTCTTGGCTTGGTAAAAAGCCTTGCGATGAAGAGCAAAGATCAAAATTCTTCAAAAAGCTAACTTTAATATCGTATGATAACACAAAATATTCCGCATCCCAGTCCTAAAATTCTCGAAGTTCTTCACAACAATGGATATACCGACAATGCCCAATGGGAGTCTGCCGGTTCCGCCGGTTCAGGCCGCAGCTATTTCCGCGTGCACGAAGGAGACCATTATGCAATTCTCCAGGTCTGTGCCTCCACCGACGAAGACTTTAAGCGTTTTGCTTCTTATGGTAAATCATTTCACGCCTTCGGGCTTCCGACGCCGGCTATCTGGGCTGTAGATGAATCAGCCTCTCAAATTTTAATGAAGGACCTGGGCCCGCATACGCTCCTTTCCGAGGTGCTTCCGCTTGACCCTATTTCGGGGAATGTCCGTATACTTTATACGGAGACGATCAATTCTCTGATTCGTTGGCAAGAAGCGAGCAACAGGGTATTCCTCTCTCGTCCTGACATTGCTGCTAGGCGCTTTGACTATTCAGCCATCAAGTGGGAATCGGACTATTTCCGAACAAATTATTTAGAAAATTATCGCAAAATCAAGGCGATTCCTCAGGCTGTAGAAAACTTTTTCTCAACTCTCGCCTGTATGGTGGATACGCATCCGAAAGTTCTGATGCACCGTGATTTCCAGTCACAGAACATTATGGTCCGCCCTAATACGGAAATTGGATTTGTGGATTTTCAAGGCGCTCGCCGCGGAACGATGTTCTATGATATCGCGTCGCTTCTCTGGGATCCCTATGTGAACCTTCCAGAAAATCTCATCATGGATTTTTTCGAGTATTGGCGCACGGGGCTAAAAACTTGCGTAGAATGCTTTGAAAAGGAAGACGCCTGGTGTCTCTTCTTGCAAGCGAGCTTGCAGCGTATGATGCAGGCCTTAGGCGCATTCTGCTTCCTCTCCAAGGAGAAGAAGATCGCGAGTTTTGAAAAATTCATTGAACCCGGAAGAGCGCGGCTCCTTCGCATACTTGAACTTTACGAGCCCATCTCTCCTTCACGGCATATTGCGATATCGTTTCTCAAAGATGCTTTAACAAAGGTGCTTTAAAGTAGTAGTAAGTTGCCATCTGAGGTGGTCTTCTATGGATTGTCTTCCATCGAAGGAAAGTCCGAAGGTGGCGGCGATTTTTTCTACGGAGAACATCATGGGTTCGTCTGACCAGCCCAAGTCCTTTTCGAGTATTTGGGTTTTGCTCCTTTTGCCGGTTATTTGCGTATAAATTTCCATCATCTTATGAGCAATTTCCTTCCAAGAGATCCACGTATTGCCAAGGCCGAGGAATATTTGCTCATTGAAGTTGCTGTCGAGGACTTTCTCAAACAGCAGAGCTTGATCTGCTGCATGGATGAATTGCGTGCCGTCATTTTTGATGAGATAGATATCTTTATCGGTGGCGATAGTTTCTGCCATGTTTGCAAAGCGCTTGTCCGGCTGGCTTATTCCATCAGCGCAGGCAGGATTGCCAAATGTATAACCGGGACGTATGATGTTACGCGCCATTTTGGACGCGGTATAACCTAGCACGTATGCTTCGCCAGCGGCTTTTGTCGCTCCATACAAATCAATGGGGAGGCTTGCCGTATTTTCGTTCATCGTGGGGCGAAATTTTCCCATAGCGGCCGTGCTGGATGTATAGATGAATTTTTTGCAGCCCGCATTGGCTGCCGCTTGTAAAATGAGGATTGTCGCGCGCGTATCGTTTTCGAGCATGGAGAGCGGGGTTTCTCCCCAGCCTAGAGCGATATGAATGCAGGCATCGCAGCCTTCAAGTCCCTTGGTGATGGCGCCTGCATCATAAATGGATCCGGGAATGATCATAATATCCGGGTTTTTGCTAAATGACGGAATCTTCTGTGGGTGTCGCGTGAGAATGGAAAGTTTATGGCCGCTTTCCAGCAAGCGGCGAGAAACGTAATGCCCAATAAATCCTGTTCCACCCGTAATGAACACGCGCATAGAAGTTCCTTTGCTGAAGTTCTAACCAAGTTATATTCTTTTTTAAAAACAGATTAAATAAAAAATGTAAAAGTTCTTTAGAGATTAAACAGAGCGAAAAAGGATTGTGCAAGATTTCATTATACAATCTTTTTTTGAAGAGCAAAGGCAATTCCGCCTTGGAGTGCTTGGAATAGTATTAGAATATAACCGAGAAGGTTGCCTGCGAGTACTTTGTCGGCAGGAAGCCCTAGTATTCCCGTATAGAGGCTGAGAGTTACCCATTCGCGTACCCCGATTCCGTTAAATGATATCGGCAGCATTGTAATAATGATGATGATTCCTGAAAATACAATGACGATGCGCAAATCGAGTTCAATTCCCACTGAGCGGAAATAGGCGTAGGATGTGAGGAACACGATGAGCTGGAGCCAGAAAGAATCGATAAAGGAAAGGAAAAATTGTTTCTTGTTTCCGCGGTAGAGGGCAAGTGCTGCTTGGAGTTTGGGAATGAATTTGATCTTTTTCGTAACTTTTTCCGGAATCATTAGTTTGTCCGAAAATAAACAGAATAGAATGGCGAGGAGAGAAATGACAAGAGCTGCAAGCATCCCGAACGTGTAGGGGAGTGGTACTGAGTAGTGAATGAGTACCCATGGAAGGGAAACAAAAAATAGCGCAAAGAGGACGAGCAGACCTTGAACCCTGGAAATGAGAATTGCTGCCACGGATTGCGATGTTTGGTTAAAGCGCTTTCCAAAAGCAAGCGTTTTTACGATATCGCCGCCAAAGCCCCCGGGGAGAAATGCGGTAAAGAAGTAACCGATGGCGATGTAGGCGTAATAGATGCGGAAGGGAATTTTTTTGCCCGCTTCAAGCGAAAGCCCTTTCCAGCGGTTTGCTTGTATGACCATTCCGAGAAATGTAATGACGAGCATGAAGATAAGCCATGGAAGCGTGGATTCCGTCCAGTTGGAGGCAATCTTATCTAGGGGAATTTTGTAAAAGATGAACGAGATGCCGCATATACTCACGATGATTTTTAAGAATGTTTTGATGAGTTTGTTCTTGCGGCTAGATTCCATGCGTGAAAAGTAGTAAAAGATATTCTGCATGAGTTGCGTGAGCGGGCGTCGCCCGGATGGGTCGAGACGTTTTCACGGCTCGATGAGCAGCGCGAGCAGCACGCGACTCAGGCCGTAGGCCTGAGGCACGCCCAAAAGAAAAGCCGCCTTGCGGATTGCAGGACGGCTTCAATTTTCAAAAGTAAAATTTATTCGAGTTCCGCGAGCGCCTTCTCATCCTTTGCGACGATGTCCTTCTGTGTTGCGAGTTTCTGACGCTCACCTTCGAGCACCTGGGCCGGAGCCTTGGATGCGAAATTCGCGTTTGCGAGCTTTTTCTCGATCGCGGCGGCGAATTCCTTCGCCTTTTCGATCTCCTTTTCGAGGCGCGCCTTTTCGGCTGCCGGGTCGAGGATGCCCTTAAGCGGAATGAAAAGCTCGCCGCCCGGGACGACCGCGTTCGCGCTGAACTTGGGCTTCGCCGCCTTCACTTGTACGCTAAGGCTTTCGAGCCCGCCGAGTTCCGTGATGATCGCTTTGCAATCGTTCACGGCCTTTTCGGTAGCGGCGCTGTCCACGGAGAGGACTCCAGAAAGCTTTTGCGCAGGAGAAACTCCATAGCGTCCCCGTACGCCGCGCACGCTTTCGACGACGGCGAATGCGCGGTCGAACGATTTCTCAATGTCGGCGTTGATGAGAGACTTGTCGGCGATGGGCCATGCGCTCTTGATGACGCGCTCGCTTCCCGGGAAGAGCGTCGCGTTCAGCTCTTCGGTAATGAACGGCATCACGGGATGGAGCAGGTCGATCACGCCGCGGAGCACGTGGGAAAGGATCGCCATCGCGTTCTTCTTTTCTGCATCGAGAGTCTCGCGGTTGATGACCGATTTCTTGATTTCGAGATAGGAACTGCACACGTCGTCCCACACGAAGCGATACAGGAATTGCGAAAGTTCCGCGAAACGGAATTCTTCGATCATCCGCGTCGCGTCTTCGATTGTGGAATTCAAACGGCTGAGAATCCAGCGGTCTTCAAGAGTGAAGAGCCCCGAATCCATCGGCAGAAGTTTGTTCGAAAGCGCCCCGGCCTGTTCCAGATGCGGGAAGAGAAAACGGCTCGCGTTCCACAGCTTGTTGCTGAAGTTGCGCCCGATTTCGAATTTTTCGGAAGTGTTGATTTCGCGACCGTCGGGCTGCTTTTCCTTCTTCACCGGGAGCCGTACGTCTTGATTGTCCGTGCAGAGCGAAGCCATCACGAAGCGGAGCGCGTCCGTGCCGTATTTCTCCTCGATGTCCATGGGATCCACGCCGTTTCCGAGCGATTTGCTCATCGTGCGGCCCTGACCGTCCATGATCTTCGGGTGGATGTACACCTTGCTGAACGGAACCGTGCCCATGTTCTCCTGGCTGAAGATCACCATGCGGGCCACCCAGAGCGTAATGATGTCGCGGCTCGTGACGAGCACGGAAGTGGGGTAGAACGTCTTCAGCGTATCCGTTGCATCGGGCCAGCCCATCGTGCTGTGCGGCCAGAGAGCGCTCGAGAACCATGTGTCGAGAACGTCTTCCTCGCGGACGATCCTGTGACCCGGAACGGCATCTTCCTTCAAATTCTCTTCCTGTGAGCAGATCAACCAGCCGCCGTTCTGCGCCGGATAGTAATAAACGTCCTCGCGCGTTCCGAACGCCTTCTTGAGATCGTCCTCGGTCGCGTCGTCCGAGTGCCAGATGGGGATCTGATGACCCCACCAGAGCTGCCTGCTGATGCACCAGTCGCGCTTTTCGCCGAGCCAGTCGAGATAGCTCTTCGCATAGCGTTCCGGTGTGATTTTCACTTCGCCGTTCCGGACCGCGTCCATTGCGTGCTCTGCGAGGACATCCATCTTCACGAACCACTGGTCGGAAAGATACGGCTCGATCGTCGTCTTGGAGCGGTCGCTGTGGCCCACCTGCATCTCGTGGTCTTCCACCTTGATGAGG
>JALNVO010000050.1 GCA_023231365.1 Fibrobacteraceae bacterium
CTGGTTGTAAATTTTCTTCTGCAAGGCGAGGATGCCGTGGACATCAACCTTCTGGAAGCGTATCATACGCCCGGCGGAAACATGCTCCGCGCGATTTAGGCTCTTATTGCCGTCAACAAGGGCGGTTTTTCACCTGGACTTCAAGGAAGCGACAGCCATCAAGCGGTTCATACCAACAGCAGCATTGCTTGCGTTCAAGCCGTAGATCCGTACCCAGTCGTCCCCGCAATCGCTACCCCTGTCCGGATTGCATCTGTAAGATTTCTTCCCTAGCTGAAACAATGAAAAATCGGATCTGCAGGGACGCGCACAAAGGGATGCTGCAGATAAAATTTTCACGAAGAAAAACAGGAACATTTCCCCTGCGTCTGAGCAAGAACCCGCAGAAGACAAACTTGTGATTTCCATACGCGGAAAACAGCTTTACCGCTTCAGAAGAACAACTCTTGTCCTCCTACAAAAAAAGCCCCCGAATCCGGGAGCTTCCTTTGCATTTATTCGCAAACAAATTAACGCTTGCTGAACTGGAAGTGCTTGCGAGCCTTCTTGCGGCCGAACTTCTTACGTTCAACAGCACGGGCATCGCGGGTCATCAGACCTTCCTTCTTGAGCGGGCTCTTGGAGGTTGCATCGTTTGCAACGAGAGCGCGAGAGATGCCAAGGCGGACAGCACCCATCTGGCCGGCAATTCCACCGCCATGGGCGCAGACTTCAACGTCCCATTCTTCAGCATTGCCGAGAATGGAGAACGGAAGGTTAGCAATCATGTTTTGCACATCGGAATGGAAATATTCCTTAAAATCGCGACCATTGATGGTGCGCTTGCCGGAACCCGGCTTCAAGATAACTGCAGCGATGGCGTTCTTGCGACGGCCAGTGCCACGGAAAATCTTCTTTGCTTTTGCAGTAGTAATAGATTTATCCTCCGTCCTAGAAATCAAGCGTTACGGTTTCAAGGTGTTGGGCCGTGTGCGGCTGTTCCGCACCAGCGTAAATTTTGAGTTTTTTCATCATCTTCTCGCCAAGGGAGCTATGCGGAAGCATGCCCCAGATCGCAGCTTCAAGCGGCTGAGTCGGATGCTTCTTGATGAGTGCGTCAAAAGTAATCCAGCGTTCGCCACCAATATGTCCGGTGTGATGGAAGTATTGCTTCTGTTCTGCTTTCTTACCGGTGGTTCCCACCTTGCCAGCATTGATGATAACCAAGAAATCGCCCGTGTCGACATTCGGGGAGAAGATAGCCTTGTTCTTGCCCATCAAGATACGGGCAGCAGCACTCGCGACGCGTCCGAGGGGCTTGCCTTCAGCGTCAATGAGCTTCCACTTGCGCGTGACCGTCTTGGGGTTCACCATAATGGTTTTCATATCGGTCCTCTAAAGTTGCTGCCAATGACTAGAGTGTCTTTGCAGTTCGAGCGCAAAATTAGAAACCCCATCAGGAAAAACAAGGGAAAAATTTTCTTTTTTTCATAATTTATCCTTGAAACAAGGTTTTTTAGTTCTACCAATCATATCAATAATACTAATTATGCTAATTAATTTCTCAGAAAAGTAAGCTTTTTTAAACATTCAGCTTACTAACTGTAAGAAAATCATGTGTTTTTTTCCGTACTTTTAACGTTCGATGTAACCTGAGATTATCTTTGTAAATAAACAGAAACGTTATCAATGTTTTCTAAAGGAGCTTATTTTGGGAAGCTTCCAAATTTTCAACGCTCTATATAAAAATCAGGCGAAGATCAGCCTCCTCGCCTTACCCCTTATTGCCATTATGATGGCAGCAGGTGTAATACTTGTCTACAGCATGGACGGGCTTCAATATTCTTTTTCCCATTTCATGTATGTCCCCATCATTTTTTCCGGGCTCCTTTTCGGAATCAAAGGGGGAACTCTTTGCGGAATTATCGCGGGCATCGTCCTAGGGCCAGTAATGCCCATTGACGTAGGTCTTAAAATAGAACAAACTTCGCTGAATTGGATCTGGAGGATGATATTCTTTACCCTTGTCGGGGGCTTCAGCGGAACAGCTAGTCACATTGCAGGAGCTTACATTTCCCACCTGAGATGGCTTTCGACTCACGATACGGATTCAAGACTTCCGAACAGACAAGCCCTTGTCACAGAAATCGAAAATCTCTGCGAACAACAAAATAAAACAGAAGAAAAAAAAGAACTCGCCATTTTTGTTTTGAACTTCAACAACGCAGATGAATTGGAATCTGCATTTGGATTTGCCATCATCGAATTTGCCATAAAAGAATACGCCAAACGATTTTCCCTCGCTATCCCTAAAAATTTTTCCGTCTACCGGATACAAGAAAAAGAGCTTGCCGCCGTTTTGGAAAAAGAAGATGAGCAATCCTTGGAACTCCTTATTGAAAGTTTAAAGACCCGTTTTTTAAATCCTTTCTACTTTAATGGGATTTCCGTCTATGTCAATATAAAGATGGGTTATTTTATCTTCAATAATGCCGACGAACTCGGAGATGAAGCCATTCAAAAAGCAGAAGAAGCGTTATTTCTTTCCAATAAAAGTACAGAAAAATGCACAGCCTATAACACAAGTATCGGCAAAAGCATCAAAAAAAATTTGCAAATACTGGGCGAGTTAAAAGAAGCGCTATCAACGGGTCAGCTTTCTATGTATTATCAGCCGAAAGTGGAACTTTCTACAGGTATCGTTAAAAGTGCGGAAGCCCTCATCCGGTGGAATCACCCGAAACTCGGCAATATTCCTCCCGCCTCATTTATTCCGACAGCAGAACAGAGTACGCTGATACGATCCGTAACAAATTTTGCCCTGGACCAAGTAATGGATCAAGCGTCCTCTTGGGAATCTCTCGGTATTAAAATTCCCACAGCAGTCAATATTTCTACGCATAACTTGCTTCAGCCCAAATTTGCCGATGAAATTAAAGACAAGCTGGATTCGCACAACTTAAGCACGGACAACTTGGAATTGGAAATCACGGAAAGTTCACCCATGCTAGAAATATCAAAGACAATTGAGGAAATGAAAAGAATTTCTTCGAACAAAATCGCGATCTCACTCGACGATTTCGGCACGGGGTTCTCCTCCTTGCAATACCTCCAGACACTCCCCATTTCTTGCATTAAGATAGATCAGTCATTTGTAAAAAAATTGCCAGAGAGTAAAGCGGCTTTTCACATAGTGGCAACAACCATAGAACTTGCGCACAAGCTCGGGCTCTCTACCGTTGCAGAAGGTGTGGAAACGAAAGAGGCTTATGATTGCCTCGTGAGCCTGCGATGCGACTTCGCGCAAGGATTTTTAATTTCGCATCCCCTTTCCGCTCACGACTTTACAGAATGGTACAAACAGCAAGCGATGAAATATGTAAGGGGCTAAACATAAATTAAATTTTTGTCGAGGAGTTCCTTTTCGCCCGCAAAGCGGTATGCGGCAAGTACCCCATTTCCTTTGTACGAAGCAACGCTATAGTCTAGGCAGCAAACATTGCTGCGGATAAGTTCCGGTTTCCCTTTAAGCCAATAATGTCCAAACAAGACAGGGCGCTCCTTTTCTCCATAAAAATGGCGGGATAGGATTTCAGGAGAAAGCGCATTCGGCGGAATTTCAACTCCAGGTTGAAATGCGAGTTCACGAAGTGTTTTCCCCTTGGGATCCGCCCACCATTTGATGCGGGTGCGCGTACGTCTGATGCCTTCGCTATCAATAAAAGCATCTTTTTCCGAAAGTTCCGTTTCCGGGCCCTGCAACAGTGTATTTACGGCATCCGAAAGGTCTCCAGAAGAACTGCAAATTTCATGTACTCTTTCAAAAGATCCTATTGTGAGACACTTTTTCTCTTTTAAAATTTTAACAGCCCCCTCATCAAAGCAAGCATGCTCTGCCCGAAATTCAGGCGCTTCAATAAAAAGAGGGAGCGTCAAGAACCAAGAAAGGACATCCTGGAATTCTTCTTGTGCGTGCTGATAAGCTTCAAGCGTTTTAACGTGGATGAGTATCTTGTTAATGCTGTGATCCCGGAGGTAACCGCCCTCTTTCTTCTTTTGCCAAAAGCAAAGAGCATTGAATTCATGATTCCCGAGAAGAGCCTGCGCGGAACCCGCCTCCACCATATGGCGGACTATGTTCACAGCTCCGCGCACATCCGGCCCGCGGTCGATGTAATCGCCGAGGAAGATCGCCTTATTTGTAGGATGGCGGTAAACGCCCGATTCCTTGCAGTAGCCTAAACGCTTGAGAAGCGTCTCCAAGCGGTCGCTATGCCCATGGACATCGCCGATAAAATCGATCATAATGTACCATCTTTGAAACGCTTGATCATGAGCCCCGAAATGCTCAAGCGGCCATCGTAATCGGGAATATCCTTGCGGCTCACCCAAAGGGCTTCAGCGAGTTCCGATTGCTGCACACGTATGGATGGATCCCCAGAAAGTTCTGCGGTAAAACCCGCAATTAGCGAATTGGAAAATCCCCACGGCTGGCTAGATATGTAGCGGATGTTTCGGATAGATACGCCGGTTTCTTCCTTGACTTCACGGGCAACGGCCTGTTCTAGGCTTTCACCGACATCGACAAAGCCCGAAATTAAATAGCGCTTGAGATCTGGATTATTCAGATTGCGCGCCATGAGTAGTTTATCGCCGTCCGTGACAGAAACGATAACGACCGGCGAAATTTTCGGATATACGACTTCGCCACACTTCTTGCAAATAAAAGCTCGCTCAATTTCACTCCGCGACATCAATGAGCCGCAATGACCGCAAAAGCGGTTGGAATTTTCCCAGCGGGAAATATGCGCGGCAGTAACACCACCCAAGGCAAGGGTCAAGTCTTCAAACCGGCGGAAAGCCCTATCGGAAGTCATTTCGTAACCGGCATTTCCCAAAGCCCAATTTTCATCCGCTGAAAAATAAGCGGAATCATCAATCGAAAAGAGATAGTGAAATTTTGCGGAAGATCCAGGACAAATTTTTTCTACTTCAAAAATTTTGGGAATCGCATAATTCTCCGCCTCTTTGCGGAGAAGCACCTTGGAACCTTCGCAATAAATTACATAATCCGAAGGTTTCGGCATTTGCTTGCGGAACTCATTGTGCATTTGATGCAAACCGATCTCGTGAATCATCCCCGATGCCTCGTTTCCCGTTCATGTTCCTTGAGAAAAGCCAACGCCTTGCTCTTGCGGCGGGCGTGTTCTTGCAAGTCCACCGCTACGTCAAATTCATCGACTATTTCCCGTCCGAGGATTTCTTCGAGCACATCTTCGAGAGATGCTAGCCCTGCAATAGAGCCCCATTCATCAACTACAGCGACAATATGGCCACGCTGCTTTAAGAAACGGAGGAGTAGCTTGTCCAAAGTAAGACTATCGGGAACAAATTGGATGGGCCGCATCAATTTGCGGAGAGGAATGTCGCGTTCACCCTCAGCCAAATGGTTATAGACATCGCGGCGCAAAATGATGCCTTCCCACTTTTCGCGGTTTTTGTCATAAACAGGTATGCGGGAATAGGGCCAATTCGGGTTTTTGTCTATCTCGGCTCCAATTGTGCTATTTAAAGGCAACGCAAAGGCGACTTGCCGCGGAGTCATAATTTTGCGGACGGTAACCGACTTGAGAGCGAGGATATTCTTGATGACGGCGGCTTGCTGGCGGTCGAGAACTTCATCGCGGAGGCCTAAATTGACCAAACTGTTGATGTCTTCCACACTCACTTCCGGATCTTCGGATTTCTTGCGAGTCCAGCGGTTAGTAATTGTCATACAAAGTTTGATAAGGCCCGTCCAGCCGAGAAAAACCGTGATATAATACATCGGCACGGCACAAATCGGAGCGACCTTTTTCGCCTGTTTGACACCGATCGTCTTGGGAGTAATTTCGCCAAAGAGAAGAATTAGCACGGACATCACAACCGGAAGGAGAATTTGTATGCGGAGACTGAAATGAGCTACAGCGACGGAAGTCGCAATGGAAACGCCCGCCGTATTGGCAACTGTATTAAATATAAGGACGCTCGCGATGTACCTGTCAATATGGCTCTTCACGTGAGCAATGTACTTTGCAGAAAAGGCTCCTCTTTTTACAAGCCCTTCAATGGATGAAGCCGGAAAGCTATAAAAAGCCGCTTCGGTGAGTGAGCAAAAAGCGGAACAAGCCAAGCAAAAAAAGACAGCGATAAAAAGAAAAGCCATAATGTTTCAAAAATACTTAAAACGCTCTAGTTTTCAGAGTTTTATGCTGTGAAATGCAGAAAGAACACGACCGATCTGCGAAAAAACGCTCTGACAGGAAGGAAAGACATACTCTGGAACCGGTGGGACATCCCCCTTTCGCACGGCTTCAATATTCGGTACCGTCAAAAATTTCGTCTTCAAGAAAAGTTTTCCCAAAAGATAAGTCAAGGGCTCTATCCGCGAAACGGCAATAGACCTGACGCCCGCTTTATGCATCTCGACAATTGACGAGCCCGGAACAGCAAATGCAAACGACGCGGATGCAAAAAGTTCGTAGCGCTTTTGCGAATCGGAAGGCGACAGCAATACGGGAAATTCTCCCGATAATTTTTCTTTCAACGAACCGAGAAGCAATTCCCGGGAAGCGACAAAAGAAGGATCGAATCCTTCCTTTTTTAAAACGGTGGCAATTCCCCGGTAAAGTTCCACATTGCGGAAAGCTTGGGACATCCGGCTTCCGGGGAACAAGAAAATTTTCTTTGTACGGCAAGGGACATTGACACTTTTACGGATGCTGTCAAAAGGATGCGCGAGCATTTTTACGGAAGCACCGAACTTTTCATATACTTCGCGCTCAAAGTCAAAAAGGACATACACCTCTTTGCCCTTAAATAGTTCACCCCGCTTTTCTTTCCATGCCCAAATTTGCGGAGGCGCTACATAGCGGACAGGGACTTGATTGCATTCGGCAATTTTCATCAGCCGCAAATTGAATCCAGGATAATCGACAGCAATAAATCCTTTGCATGAAGGGTCTTTCAAGAGCGATGCTAAAATATGGAAATGCTCCCGCAAATGAAAATAATGCAAGAAAACATCACCGAAGCCATTCACGGGAAGATCGTCAAAAGGGACTATCGGAAGGAGCCCCGCCGATTGCATGCGGATCCCGCCCGCACCTTTGGCATCAAAGCCTTCAGCGATAGCACTTCGAACAAACGCTTCGCCAAGGACATCCCCGGAGTCTTCCCCTGCGCAAAAAAGGATGAACGGCTTTTTCACCAATTATCCCTTGATCTTTGCAGACACCCAGACATTCGCCGAGTCGAATTCCTTCTGGAGCCATTCCAAAAGTTCAGGCGTATAAGCGACTTTAAATGAATGTGCACACAAAACGTGCTCATAACCGGAAAGCGTTTCTATATGGAACACAATTTCTGCACTGTGTTCTCCAGGCAAGGCCTGATACATTTCTAAGCGATCTGAAATCGATTTGAGGCGTTCTTCCACAAGCCCCATCGAGGAAAGGGAAATATGTATGAAATTCACTAACTTAGTGCGGACTTCATCCATCGTATAAGCCTTTTCCACCCGAATTTGCAATTCCGTGGAATCGCGCTGATTTTCAAGCTTCCCCTTAATCAGGACGCGATCATCAATTGCAATGCGATCACGGCTCTGTTCCCAGACATCTCCTGAGAAAAAGACGGATATTTCTCCGTGGAAATCCTGAATCGTTCCGGCGCCAAACGTTTTCGTTTCATCCTTTTTGCTTTGAAGCGAACGAAGTTTGGTTACAATTCCACCGACACACACGATGGATTTAACCGGTATTTCCGATAGTTCGCTTTCTGCAAGACTCGTCGTCGTAAACCCGCGGAGTTCTGGACGGCATTCGTCAAGCGGATGTGCAGAAAGGTAATGCCCGAGGACTTCACGTTCCTTGTTCAACAGCTCTACAAGGCTCCAAGGCTGTGCATCTTCGAGAGACTCATCCATCCGCACAGAAGATTCTCCACCCATATCAAAAAGCGAGACCTGCCCGGCATCCTGTTCCTTGCGGTAACGGGCGGCAACATCCAATGCCTTTTCGACGCTCGCCATCAAAGTCGGCCGGTTAGGACCCGTGGGAGAAAGTTTATCCAAAGCTCCAGCCATCACCAAACTTTCAAGCGTCTTGCGGTTGAGAGGGGCATGTTTTTCCGAGAACGTCGCCTGATAATCGCCCACGCGCTTGCAAAGTTCAAAAAGATCCTTATAAGGACCATGCAATTCCCGTTCTGCGACAACATCTTCGATAATCGGAAGTCCAACATTGCGGATGCCGGCCAAACCATAGATGATCTGCCCCTTGGAATTGGCAGAGAAAATGCCAAGCGAAGTGTTAATGTCCGGCGCAAGGACTACTATGCCCATCCGCTTGCATTCTTGAACAACCGTCACAATGTCTTCTGTCTTGGACATTTTTGCGGTCATCGAAGCCGCTATATATTCTGCGCTGAAATGAGTCTTTAGATAAGCTGTCTGATAAGCGACATAAGCATAAGCGGCGGCATGACTTTTGTTGAATGCATATCCGCAGAACGGAAGCACTGCATCCCACACCTTCTTAATCATCGACTTTTCATAGCCATTGGCAAGGCATTTCTCAAAAAATTCCGGTTCGAGCTTTGCCATCTTTTCCGGCATCTTCTTCGCCATAATGCGGCGGATATTGTCTGCACCGCCGAGCGTGTAGCCGCCCAAAATTTGAGCGAGCTTCATCACCTGTTCCTGATACACAATGACGCCGTAGGTTTCCGAAAGGACAGGCTCCAGATCCTTGTGATAGCAGTCGATGGGTTCCTTGCCTATTTTACGGGCAATGAAATGTGGAATCTGATCAATAGGCCCCGGGCGATAAAGGGCGTTCATTGCGATAAGGTCGCCGATGCGCGAAGGTTTAAGTTCCCGCAGATATTTCTGCATGCCGGGAGATTCAAACTGGAAAACCGCAGTAGTCATTCCCCTGCCGAGGAGCTCATAGGTTTCTTTATCGTCGAGCGAGATCCTGCTCATGTCAAGTTCTATTCCGCGGGTCTGTTTAACAAGGGAAACCGTATCTTGGATGATGGACAAGTTAATGAGGCCGAGAAAGTCCATTTTCAAGAGGCCGATCGTTTCCGCGTAATGCTTATCGTACATCACAACCGGCGTATCTGACGGAGTCGCACGATAAAGCGGAGCCAAGTTCCACATGGGAGTAGGCGTAATGACCACGGCGCACGCGTGTACGCCTGTCTGACGCGGAAGGTCTTCCAATTTAACGGCTATTCCCCACAATTCCTGGAAACTCTTGCGCCCGTTCACCAGCGCTTGCAGTGGAGCCGGATCATAATCGGGAGCGATGGGGCGATTTTTTTTGTCCTTGCCCGTCCACGCATCCCGCAAGCTGAAATTAAGAACCCTCTGCGGGAAAAGCCGGATGATGGAATTTACATCTTGAATCGAAACGCCGAGCACACGTCCGACATCCTTGATGACGGCCTTGGACTTGAGCATTCCATAAGTGACGATCTGGCCTACGCATTCGGCGCCATACTTGCCTGTCACATAATCAATGACGCGGCTGCGGTCCCTATCCGCAATATCCGTATCGATATCAGGCATGCTCACACGTTCCGGGTTCAGGAAGCGTTCAAAAAGGAGGCCGAATTTTAAGGGATCGATGTCCGTTATGCCGATAATATAGGTGACGATGGAACCCGCAGCAGATCCACGCCCCGGGCCCACGGGAATTCCGTGCTCACGCGACCAGTTGATAAAATCCCAGACAATGAGAAGATAGCCGGCGACGTTCATCTTTTTAATGGTTTCCAGCTCATACTCCATCTGCTTCTTTACTTGATCCGTCACCTCATCGTAACGCTTGGAAACGCGTTCTTCACAGAGGTGGCGAAGGTAATCGTCCGCATCAGCAAAACCTTCGGGAATTTTGTACTTGGGCCAGAAATCGTCGCCGATTCCGGTGCGCACGGAAAAATTGCAGCGCTCTGCAATTTTTACTGTATTTTCTAGCGCATTAGGAACATTTCCAAAGAGTTCCTGCATCTCCATTTCCGTGCGAAAATGAAACTGATCCGTAGGGAACCGCTTATCGTCAAATTCCTTCAGCTTTTCTACAAGCGAAATACAGCGGAGCGCCTTATGCGCCAAAGAATCTTCACGCCTGGAATAATGCACGTCATTAACGGCGACAAGTTCGCGTCCCAGTTCTTTCGCAAGCGAAATCGTAAAGAGATTGACCGTGCGCTGAGCTTCAATTCCATTATCGCAAAGGGACAAATAGAAATGATCATGATCAAAAATTTTATCGAGAGCCTCGATGTAAGCCCGCGCCGGTTTTTCACGACCCGCAGCGGCGTTCACTCCATAGCGGCTGAAAAAATCGCCGGCAATGGCAAAAAGGCCTACTTTATGGGCCTCAACAACATCCAGAGGTACCGAAGGAACTTCCGACCAGCGGGAAGAATCTTCATAGCGGTAGCTGACTATGCGGAGAAGATTATAATAGCCTTCCTTATTTTCTACGAGAAGGGTAAGGCGTTCGAACGAATCCAAATCTCTTGGACTCGCACCCTGAGCATCTACGTAAATATGACAGCCAATAATTGTCTTGAGAGGAGGGAGCCCAGCCTCTTTGCGCTTTTTATTAAAATCCTTGCCGCGCTCCTGAAATTCCAAAGTACCGAACATATTGCCATTGTCGGTAAGCGCCACAGCGGGCGCATTGTCCGCAGCTGCAGCCGCAAGGATATCATCCAAGCGCGCAGAAGCTTGCAAAATGGAAAATTCGGAATGAACCTGAAGATGGACAAAACTCATACTACCCCAATATAGTCAAAGCTTAAGCTTTGGAACGGAGCAGGCGAATTTCAACAATCGAAGAAAGGGGCAAATCAAAAGAATTTCCATCCGGTTCCATCATAGCCTTTGCCATAAACGGAACTTTTGAAAGATGCAATTCTTCAATCTTGAATTTGGCTTCCGGCGGAAGCGGGGAAAATTTATCATCCGCCTCACGCAAATGGGCTTCAAGCGTCGCATTCATAGAGCGCGCATACCGGAGCACCTTGAAAAGGTCAAACATCTCAAATTTTTGAAAATCGCCACCGTATTTGGTAGAATCCAAAGCAATCGATACGGATGAACCGTCCAATTCCGGTTTGAACGCATAATCAGGAGTTCCGTTTTCCGTCCACTTGAGCCAAAAAGCCTTGTTCCAATCCGTACTCCTGAATGCCTGTACAGGTTCCTCTTCTTTTATTGCAGCAGGTTCCAAACCGTAATGCTTAAGAAGTTCGCGAATTTTCGTTTCAAATCTGACCTTAATAATGAAACCATAGCCGGAAACGGCTTCATCCACCATTTCCATAAACTGTGGAAATTTGCAAAGGGCCTCCCGGGTTTCAGCATTCGCAATTTTAAGAAACCGCACCGTACTGAAAGACGAATCAAAATAGCAGGCGGCCCATTCTTTCATCGCAGAAGAAACATTCACCGGAGCTCCAATCCACGTCTCAAAATTTTCTGCAGAAGTCTTATCAAAACCCGTTTTTAATCCCGCTAAATAAGAATCTCGGGTTATCGCAAAACGGAGATAAGGTTCGTCGTTCTTGATCTCCGCAAGAGATGCCGCCATAAAGAGAACTCTCGGCGCACTCTTGACCGAAACAATGAGCTCAAAATTGGGCAAGGATGAAACTTGCGCGCCAAGCATCGGAGAAACTGTAGAAAAAAGCCATTCATTTGCAAAAGAACTCAACCGGACAAAGGCGACCGCTCCTCTAGAAACAGAAAAATCGAGCATTCCCATCAGCCATAATTCACCGAGGGGCTTCGGCAACAAATTCCAATCAAATTCAGCGGCATTCGAAAGACGCGTAGACGGATCTAAAATCCAAAGCAGGCGCAAAGCGGAAAGCGCCGATTCATCATTCTTTATAGAGAGCAAAATATGCTTAAAGAACTCCACATCTCCATGGAAGCGGCGGGAAATCCACCACTCCAAAAACTCATTGCGGAGCCGGAATCCATTGTGGCGCAAGAATTCAAGGGCTTCATCCGTCACATTCAACTCAGAACCGCGCTGCACAATCCAATGATTGTCCGAAAGGAATTCCATAAGGACGACCGGTTCATCCCGCGCCACATCAGGAGAAAGAGCCTTGGAATAAGCAAAAGCTTCCTCGCAAATTTGAAGGGAACGGCGGTGCAGATTTCCCGTTCCGTTCATCTTCATTTTTCCCAAGCGCACAAAGGAAAGCATCTCGCACAAATGCCAGATGAGCATATCTTCATAACTGAAGAATTTTGCCTCCGCCGGAGCCTTGGTTTCTTCCCTAGGGAGCAAGCAAGCTAAAAAGTCTTCAAAGCCGAGATAAGTGTAGGCTCCATAATCATTCTTGCGACGCCAGATATAAAGATCCTTAGCGGCATCGAACAAAAACATTTCAACAGCCTCCCTCTTTTCCGTGGGAACAGCCAGGCGGATTTCATTCATTTCAAGTCCGCGGCTTTCGCTCCGGTAAATGAGGAAAAGACAAATTCTTTGCCAATCTTCCAGCGATGCATAAAAAGACTCAAACCGCTTGACATCAACGAAAAAAGCGATAGTTTCAGAAAGAATTTTGGCATTGTTCAAAAGGCCTTTACTGCTATACGCCTTAGCGTGCATTTCCTTAAGTTGCGGTTTGGACATGCCAGAAAGAAAATTTTGTAAAGCAAGCATTGAGCCTCCCAAGACGGGGGCCAAAAATAGTAAAATTTTGGGCCTTATAGAGGTAAGGAAAGTTTTTCTTTGAGTTCTTTCAAATCTTTGACGACTTCGTGCTTACCGCCCCAGAGACGTGTAAAGCTCTTGCCGTAAGATTCGCGGATGAGCCTGTTATCAAAGAAGAGAACCGTTCCCGAATCCGATTCGCCGCGGATGAGCCGTCCCAAACCCTGCCGGAGTTCAAGCACGGCTTCGGGGACAAAAAGGCTCTTGAAAGCATTTTCACCAGCCTCCTTCATCTTAGAAGCAAGTGCCGCCACAAGAGGATCGCCAGGATTGGGGAAAGGAAGCTTTGGAATCACCAAAAGTTCAAGGGCCTCGTCCGGAAGGTCAATTCCTTCCCAGAACACTTGAGAACCCAAGAGACACGCTTCGCGTTTTTTGCGGAACATTTCCACCAAGCTATCCATACCACCATCAAGATGCTGGCAAAGCAGTAATTTATCCTTTTCAGCAAACAGAGGAGCAAGCACATCGTGCACCTTGGTCATACTGGAAATGCTCGTAAACAAAGCAAGCGCATTCTTCTTGTTTTGAGGAAGGATCGCACAAAGAGTTTCTTCCAAAGCCTGCTGGAATTCCGGTGTACCGGGCTTCGGAAGAAAATCGGCGATGATAACTTTGCGTTTGGAATTCACATCGAACGCAGATTCGTAAGTGCGGACAAAGGGGAGCTTCGCTATAGGAAGGGACTCTTCCTTCATACCCATCCGCTGCTCAAAATAGTCAAACGATCCCTGCACAGAAAGCGTCGCAGAAGTAAAAGTCGCGCTCTTGATCCAAGGATAGAACTTGCCCGCCCACGTTTTGCCGGGAAGAAGCGGAACCGCGTGAAGAATTATGGTATGCGGATTGCCGGGTTCTTCCATATAGAATACCCAATCATCCTTGCCCGCCTTCGTGATAAAATCGAAATCTTCCGCAAAACGGCCA
>JALNVO010000051.1 GCA_023231365.1 Fibrobacteraceae bacterium
AAACGCGATGAAGGCCGAGCGTGACGCTTTGAAGCGGTTTGAGCGCTACTTGCCGACGTTGCAACTCAAAAAGCAGCAATTGCAGCTTGAGATGCGCACGTTGCAGGCTAAGGTTCTTGCCAAACGCGAAGAAGAGGATACCCTCCGTCATAATATGGAATCGTGGGTAAAGCTCTTTTCTGAAAAAGTGGACTGGTCCAAGTATGTATCCGTCAAGGAAGTACGTGAAGGCGACGGCAATATCGCCGGTGTGGACATCCCTATTTTTAATGGAGTCGATTTTAATATCACGATGCCTGATTTTTTTGCGACCCCGGCTTGGATTGACGATGGCATCCGCACTCTGAAGAACCTTATTTCACTCCGGCTTGAACGCCGCGTGCTTGAAAAACAATACGAGCTTCTTTCTGCGGAACTCCGCACGACAAGTCAGCGTGTGAATTTATTTGAAAAGGTCAAAATTCCGGAAGCTAAGGAAAATATCCGCAAAATCAATATTTTCATCGGCGACCAACAGACGTCCGGTGTCGCCCGCTCCAAGCTTGCCAAGGCCAAGTCTGCGGCTCGTTATGCCAAAGAAGAAGGAGTAGCTGCATGATTACTCCGATGAAAAAAGTGACGATCCTCACGCTCAAGGACGCCAAGAATGAAACCTTGGAAACTTTGCGCGGTCTAGAGATTATGCATTTGATGCCGATCCGCTTGCCTTCTAGTTCTGCTTTGAACGCTGCTAAGAACGAAGTGCATCGGCTACAAAAGCTTCTTGAAGCTTTACCTGAAAAAGCCTTAAAAGGGGATTTTCCTTCTCTTCCAAACGAACAGCTTCTCTCGAAGATACAGATTTTGATGCAAGAGAAGAAATCTGCAGAAGAAAAGGCGAATCTCGCAGATCAGACCCTTCTTCGCTACCAAAGTTTCGGCAATTTGGACCCGGAAGAGATCCAAGAACTGGAAGCTCGAGGCATCTTTGTACGACTTTATGAAGCGCAGTCCAAGAAGCCGTTCTCCGCAAAGGGCTATGCTCTCGTTTATCCTTTTGGCATAGGCACTAATGGTGATTGCTATGCGGTCATCAATTTAGGTGACGCTCCGGCAGAAGTCGAAGGCACATCTGTTATACCACTCTCTCTACCGTTTGCATCTCTCAGAACTTTGCGTGAAACATCAACAGAATCCAAAAAGCTCCTGGGTGAAATTGAAGTGGAACTCTCCAAGCTTGCCAATCAGAAAAAATATGTCAAGTCTTCGCTCAGAGACGCTTCGGATGCCTATAATTTCGAAGAAGCTTCTGCCGGCGCGCTCGATGCAGATTCCATCTGTGCACTCCGCGGCTTTTGCCCGGCACCGCGTATTGACGAACTCAAAGATTTTGCCAAGCGCTTGGGTTGGGGCCTTAAAATCGAAGATCCTGCTCCCGATGATGACGTTCCGACGTTACTTACCTATAAAAAGCTGACGGCGCCGATGAAATTCTTATATGATATCATCGGTATTGCTCCAGGTTATAGGGAAGTAGACGTTTCTGCCGTCTTCCTTTGCTTCTTCAGCTTGTTCTTTGCAATGATCGTCGGCGATACCGCTTACGGTATTCTGTTCCTCGGTATTACCTTGTTCCTTCGCCATAAATTTCCCAAGGCGCCCGCGACCGGGTTCCATTTTATGGAACTCATGAGCGTAGCGACAATCGTATGGGGCATATTGAATGCGAGCTACTTGGGATTCAAACCGGACGTTGTATCGTGGGTTAAATATCTTGATCTGGCTAATTACGGTTGGGTCCCTGTACCGCTTAAACAAGCGATGCTCTGGATCCGCGATTCTGAAAACGTCAAGTATTTTTGTTTCTGTATCGGTGTAGTGCATCTTTCCATTGCGCATATTTGGAATATCGCAGTCAAAATCCGTCAAAAAAGTTCGGTTGCATTGGCTCAGCTCGGCTGGCTTTGCACAACTTGGGTCATGTTTTTCCTCGCCGGCTATATGGTGCTGGGCATGGATCTTCCCAAATTTGTGGTTCCGCTACTTTGCGTTGGCGTATTTCTTCTCGTGTTCTTTTCGGTTCCGCCGAGCAAGCTTAAAGAAGAATGGATCTCTATTCCCATGCTCGCCTTGAACTTAGTGAGCAACTTTGTCGATGTCATCAGCTATATCCGCCTTTTTGCTGTCGGCATGTCCGGAGCGGCAATTGCGGAAGCGTTCAATGCCATGCTTTCTCCGATGTTCGGTTCTGCGGCCGGGCTTTTGGTTGCGGCAATTGTTCTTTTGTTCGTTCATGGGCTGAACATCGCACTCGGAATTATGGGTGTTGCCGTGCATGCGGTACGTCTTAATACACTTGAATTTTCAAACGGATTGGATTTGCAGTGGAGCGGTTTCTCCTTTACTCCATTCTCCAAACAAAAAAATTAAACCAAGGGCTTTTGCATAGAACGCAAATTCCCGCTACTAGATGAGGATAATAAAATGGATCAACAAACGATGATCACTCTCGCAAAAATGGGTGGAGCTGCTGCACTTGGACTTGCTGCAGTCGGTTCGGCTCTTGGTTGCGGTACTGCAGGCATGTCTTCTATCGCCGTATGGAAGAAGGCCTATGCTCAAGGTAAGAGCGCTTTGTTTACGCTCCTCGTTTTTGTCGGTGCTCCGATTTCCCAGACAATTTACGGTATGCTTTTGATGAATTTCATCTTGAGTTCTGCCGCAGCCCATGATTTTGTCAACTGGGGCGGCTGCCTCGGCGCGGGTATTTTCGGTGGTCTCGGCCTTATGGCTTCTGCTTGGTTCCAAGGCAAGGCTGCTGCTGTGGCAAGTGACGCTCTCGGCGAAACGGGTAAGGGCATGGTGAATTATCTCATGGTGCTCGGTATTGTCGAAACGGTTGCGTTGTTCGTTATGGTTTTTGCAATGCAGACACTCAAGTAAGGACCTTTGTCCTCCTTAACAAAGGCAAACATCATGGATCCTTCAATCGCATCACTCGGTAAAATGGGGGCCGCTGCGGCTCTTGGTCTCGCTGCTTTTGGTTCTGCGCTCGGTTGCGGAATTGCTGGCACGAGCGCCATCGGTGCGTGGAAAAAGGCGTACTTGAAAGGCAAGAACGCTATTTTTACGCTTCTCATTTTCGTCGGTGCTCCAATTGCTCAAACAATTTATGGAATGCTTCTGATGACCTTTATTTTGAACAAGGTTGAGGTACATCCCGAAAATTGGGCCGCTTATCTCGGCGTCGGCATTTTTGGCGGAATCGGCATGCTTGCTTCGGCATGGTATGTCGGCAAATCCGCGGCCAATGCATGTGATGCCATAGGTGAAACGGGGAAGGGGCTAGTCAACAGCCTTATGGTATTGGGAATCGGCGAAACAATTGCGCTTTTTGTGATGGTATTCTCAATGGCTCTTCTCTAAATGCAGCAAATTTTGCTAAAAGCCTCTGCAAAGGGGCTTTTTTTTATTATATTATAACCATGTTAAACAAGAACCTACTTCTTGGCCTCCTTCTTAATCGCTCCTGAAGCGAGGTCATTAGTCGTTCGAAAAAAAGGCCCGCTTCAATGATGAAAGCGGGCTTTGCTATTTAAGAGCTTTGCACGTCATCATTGATGGGCAAAGGAGAAACAGATGAGTGAAGAAAAACAGAGAAAACCTTTCTTTTATGATGTAACCCTCCGCGATGGAAATCAGGCGCTCGCCAAGCCCTGGAATAATACGGAGAAAGAAAAGGTCTATCTGGAGCTTTTAAAACTCGGCGTGCAAGGTGTGGAAGTTGGGTTCCCGGCCGCGTCCGAGATGGATTTTGATTCTTGCGTGGGAATCGCCAAACTCACGACAGAGATGGCCAAAAATGGTGATAATGCGGCTAAGAAGGTCGTTGTTTCTGTCCTCGCCCGTTGTACTCCCGGTGATATTCAAAAAGCATGGGACGCTGTGCAATATGCGGAACATCCGCGCATCCATACGTTCCTTGCTACAAGCAAGCTGTCTATGGAAAATGTACTGCACATGACGGAAGCTGAGGTAAAAGACAGTGTGATCAAGTGCGTGAGCCTTGCTAAAAAGTTGATGGGCGGCAAGGGAGATATCGAATACAGCGCAGAACATTTCGGCGATTGCGCCGACAACATGGATTTTGTCATCGATGTCTTGAAAGCTGCAATTGAAGCTGGTGCGACGACAATCAACCTTCCGAATACAGTGGAACGCTACCATCCTATGCTTTATGTGAATCAGGTGAAACAAGTTGTAGATGCGTTGCCGAAGAATATTTGTGTGGCTGTGCATTGCCATAATGATCTTGGTATGGCGACCGCGGCGACCGTGGAAAGTTTCTTTGCTGGCGCAACACAGCTCGAAGTCGCATTAAATGGCCTCGGTGAACGCTGTGGCAATACAAATCTGTATGAAGTTGCCGTGGCTCTTTATAATTCAGGAGTTCCGACTCCGCTCCATTTGGAGCGCATTTACGAAACGGCGCTTCTTATTTCTCATTGGTCCGGCGTGAACATCTATTCCCGTGCGCCGCTTATTGGCTCCGATGCCATTGTACATCGCAGCGGAATTCACCAAGACGGAGCATCCAAGACCAAAGGTATGAAAAAAGGTGCTTATCGCCCGATAGATTACTCTTTGATCGGCCGTCACGAGAATGACTCTATTTCGTTCACCAGTCAAAGTGGACGTACTGCTGTTTATGAAATTATTAGCAAGTTCGGCTATCATTTGACGCTTGAAGAAGCTTCAGAGCTTCAGCCCGTGCTCAAGGCGATTAGTGAAAAAAATGGCGAGCTTTCTGCAGAGCGCGTACTCGACGTGTTTCGTGAAACGCGCTGTAATGTGAATGGTCGCCTTATTTTCAACAGTGTAGAAGTCGTCCCAGAAGAAAACCGCTTCATTTTTCATTTCAAAAAGGATGGCGAGGCCGAGGATCGCTCTGTTACAGCCGAGGGGCCGATTGAAGCTTGCCTTCTCCTGATGCGCGAAATCGGAATGCCGGTGGAACTCATCAAGTATAAGCAGCTTGTGGTTCCTGAAGCGGATAAGCTCTGGGCTGGCCGCGGACTTTCCCGCATCACGCTTTCTTCAAATGGAAAAACAGTTGAAGGTCGTGGAGTGTCCAGTGATACTCTCAAGGCGAATATGCGCGCTGTGTTCAGCGGCGTAAATTTGTTGTATCCGAAGGCTTAAAATTGAATCTTTGAAAGTTCTTCGATAAGTTTGTCTGCAATAGCGGACGCTGTCGGAGAGCTTTCTTTGAAAAATTTTGGCACAAAGGATTCGTCGGCATCCGTTTCAAAGCGGAGACTGCTTTTGGGAATGAGTGGAATAGCGTCTCTTGTAGACGCTTTTTTTCTGCTATTTGCGTGAAGAGAGAAAATCGCGTTTAATTGAAGCCCGCGAATTACCGTTTCCTTGTCGCCGCCGAAGCGGTGAAAAATGATGGGTGAGTCTTCTTGAGGATATCCAATGTCTTCTAAAATACTCAAAATGCGGCGGTAATCGCCCACGCAATGAATCATCAGCGGGCGTTTGAATTCCAAGGCGAGTTTTGCTTGCAAAATGAAGGATTTTTCTTGGAAGCTGCCGAGTTCGTATCCCGGGAATCGCTTGTCCAATCCGCATTCGCCGACAAAGGCTTTTGGATGATTTTCCAAGAGTTCATACAAGTGGGGAAGTTTTTTTTGGGGAAAAAGGCCTTCCATAGGGTGAATACCAAAACAGGGCGTCGCAAAATCTTTCCATATAGGAAGGATTGCGACCGTTTCTACCCATTCTTTTGGCGTGCAGGCGATGATGTTTGCCCGATATCCGCGCTCTACTAGAATGCTGCTGATATTTTCGGGGTGGGGAAGCCTTGTAATGTGAATATGGTAATCCAACATTTTTAGTAATAGAGGTTGATATTGATCCAAGATTTTGTACTGTCGGAATTATAAGCAATGCCGCAAGCGATGGAAGAATAAGTGGAATTTTTCAGATTCAGGTAATGTCCGATATTTGCATAAACAGTATCGCCGGCTTCGGCTTTTGCCTTTTCCTCTTCCCACATCATCTTTAGATAATTGCGGATCATAGAGGCTTCGCTTCTATAAGAAGCGACATCGATATTCGGGGCCGTATTTTGGGCGTATTCGTTGCAGCTTCCAAAATGCCCGTGAGCGGAATTAGCTGTCAAGTCTTGTGCTGCTTGATTATCTGTGCAGGATTCTTCGACAGTATTGCGGACGAGTGGAGTTATGTTTTCAGTTGCGCGGTAATCATTAACAATGACTGCGCAGGTATCCCTCCAAGATTCTAGCGATTCTGAAGACGAGCTGGATGTTGTTGAATTAGATGAATTCATAGCGGCTGCTGCAGGTGAAGGTGATAAATCAGATGAACAAGCCATGCACAAAAAGAAGATGTTGAAAAATAAGAATTTTATCGCGTTATCCATAAGCCACGACTTCTTGCTATAAGAATAGTTTCAAAATAACTCGAAAATAAAAAGCTCCCCAAAGGGGAGCTGAGAAGATTCAAGTTTGATCATTCTGAAATGCGGTCGAAAATCTCATAATAGATTATCGTGCCACCCACACTGGTATAGGCTTCATGGAAATATTTGCCACCCATATTAAACTGCGTTGTCGATAGTGCTGCTGCTTTCAAATCCAGCGTAGTTCCTTTAGAGCCAAGAGAACAATTTCCAGTTGTAAATTTCAATGTGAGGACAGAATTTGTCACAGACCAAGTCCCATAATCAATATTACCATCATTGCAAGCATTTGTCACAATATCGCTTGTGTAGTGCATTTCAAACTTGCCATCTTCCGTAAAAATCAATTCATCGGCAGGGGAAATGGGTTCAGAAATAGAATATGTCGTGTCCGTTTTTACATAAAATCCCTTCATCGCCCACGAACCTTCGATGCATTCTGCGCTCATTCCATTGGCACATTTTTCGGCGAGTGTTTTGCTGGGACTGCTTCCGCTGCTATCAGAACAGTTCGTGAAAAATAAAACAGCCATAATGCCGACCAAGATGAATGATTTTCTCATAAGAAGCCTCTCTAGTTTGTTTGAAATATAATAAAAGAAAAGGCCCTGCGGATTGCAGAGCCTTTCTGTTAAAGAAGTTTTAATCAGTTTGCACGGCGACGGCGCTTACTTTTGATAGACTGGGAAGAAGAAGATGACGTAATTTTGGAAGAGGAAGAACTGGGCACATTATTGCCGCGGATATCCTTCATCTTGAAATTTACGTTGATTTCCGCTGTTTCCGGCTTTGAGAATGCACCGCCTTTGTCGCGAAGCTTGAATGTGAATTCATCCAGCCCATAGAAGCCCTTATTCGGGGTATAGACAAATGATCCATCGCTACCGTTAATGACAACAGTACCGTTCTGCGGCTTGCTGACGAGAATTGCCTGAGAAGGTTTGTCATCATCTGGATCAGTTGCTCCGGACATAAGACCTTCTCTTGCATTCACCTTGAGTGGCTCGCTTTCCTTGGTCTGGTATGCTTGGGACATAGCAACAGGGGGATCGTTTACCGGAATGACCGTAAACTTGGCGGACGTTTTGGCAGAAGCTCCTTCAGGATCCGTTACCGTAAACGTAATGGTTTCTGCAGGACCGTTCCAATCCGGACGCGGTTGCTTAATAGTCAATTCATTCTTTACGCGGTCGAGAGAAAGAACCAAGTTCTTATTTCCTGTAAAGGTCCATTTGAGCTCATTGAAGCTGTTATCGCGGTCACGGACGTATTGATCCAGCTTGATGGTTGCGAGGACACCGTTGTTATCGTCTTCACGGATGGTGACATCCTGAATTGGACGGATTTCCGGAACTGCATTCACATGCTTGATTTCAAAATTCGCGGTAACCTTTGCACTTGCTCTGCTCGGATCTGTTACAATGAAAGTAATGGCTTCCTTTCCAAACCAATCAACGCGGGTTGGTTTCACAAGAGCTTCGCGGCCGCCCGTAATCATCACTTCTAGGTGGCGGTTGCCGGAAACGGACCAGTGGAGTTCATACGGTTTATTGTCCGGGTCGGTCACGTAGTTGTCTAACTTGATCGGTTTGAAGTTTTTGCCTTCAGTCGTGGTCTGGTTTTCAATCGGTTGCATTGTCGGAGGATCATTGATAGGACGGACAACGAAGTTTACTTCAGTCGTAGCTTTGGTTCCAGAAGGATCGTAAGCATTTACCCTAACCTTGTCAGAACCATTCCAATATTTATCCGGAACGGTTACCGTCAATATGCCGGCATCGTTAATATCATAGCTCAGTGGATGCCGTGTTGAAGAAGCCTTGCCCTTTATCAGACGGCCCTTTGCATCCTTGTAAGAAGGAGTCGCATCGTCCAAGCTCCACTTCATCTCAGAAGGAGAGTTGTCCGGATCGCTTACGAACTTAGATATATCAATCGGGTCGAAGGATTGCTTCTCATTGATCGTCTGAACGGGCAATTTGCTGAATTCAGGAGGATCATTCACAGGGGTTACCGTGAAGGTTGTCTTGGAGCTTGCAGAGGCTCCTCTCGGGTCCGTAACCGTGAAGGTAAGTGTTTCGCTCCCATTCCAATTCGGGTCCGGAGTTGCAATATTCACACGGGAACCGCGGACATCAGCCTTGAGAGCTTTATTTCCAGAAACAGTCCAAGTAAGCTCGTTCGGGCGATTATCCGGATCTGTTGCAAAATCGCTCAAGTTGATCGGTTCAAAATGATCCTTTTCTTTAATTTTCTGGTTAGGAATTGTAGAAATGGTCGGAGGATCGTTGATTTCTGTCACTTCAAAGAGAACTTGCTGTGTTGCTCGTCCGCCTTCAGGATCCGTAACGGTTAACGTCAATTTTTCAGAGCCGTTCCAGAACTTATCCGGAGTGGTTACGATGAGTTGGTTCTTGGCGTTGATGGTTGCCTTGAGTGCACGCGGTGTAGAAATGGAGAATTTTAAGGACGCGATGGAATTGTCTGGGTCACTAGCAATACCATTCAAATCAATAGGTGCAAATTGCTCCTTTTCCTTAATTGTTTGTGTCGGAATATCTTTCATGACGGGGAGGTCGTTGACGGATTCTACGACGACATCTACAGACTTGGAATCCTTTGCTCCATCGGGGTCGGTGACGGTAAAGATTACTGTACGAGATCCATTCCAGTATTTAGAAGGAAGGTTGATGTGGGCAACGTGATTCTCATCAATGGTCACAGTCATATCATTAGGAGTAGACTTGGCGACCACTGGAGCTTCTTCTGCCGGAGCGTTTTTGCCTTTCTTCTTGCCTGCCGCTTTTTTCGGTTTGGCGGAAGCCATTGTTGCAGCTCCAGAACCCTTGACTGTAGCACTCCAAATCAATTGGTTCTTGCGATGGTCAGGATCGTTTACAAAATTATCCAATTGGATTTCCTTGAACTGCTGCTTTTCCTTGATCTTTTGAGGAGGAATATCCTTCATTACAGGAGGATCGTTCACAGATATGATTTCATATGTAACGGTTGTCGTTGCCATTTCGCCTTTAGGATCCTTGACTGTCAAGTTGATAGTTTCCGGCGCACACCAGAAATACGGATTCGGAGACGTAACAATCAATTGACGGCCAGAAGTAATTTCCACTTTGAGAGACTTGTTGCCCGAGACTGACCACTTCATCTCAGAAGGCTTGTTGTCCGGATCCTTGACGAAATCGTCAAGTTTAACAGGCTTAAAAGACTCTTTCTCCTTGATCTTCTGAGAAGGAATATTGGAAAGAACGGGGGGATCGTTGACTTCAGTCACTTCGAATGTCATCTTTTGAGATGCTTTTCCACCTTCTGGATCGGTAACCGTAAAAGTAATGACTTCCTTGCCGAACCATTGTGCGTCCGGAGTCTGGATTTTTACAGTATTATCCTTATTGAGGACAACTTTCAGATCCTTGTTTCCTGTGATACTCCACTTCAGGGAGGATGTCGAATTATCCGGGTCTGTTGCGAGTGTGGAAAGGTCGATAGTGCGGAAGAAAGAACCTTCGCGGATTGTTTCTCCGACAGGAGCCTTATCTGAGATTTGCGGAATATCGTTGATGGAGCGGACGGTAAATTTGGCAGAAGAGGTTGCAGAAGCCCCTTCAGGGTCCGTGGCAGTAAACTTGATGGTTGCAGCACCATTCCAATATTGGTTTGGAATGACGATTTTCGCTATGTGTGCATTGTCAATTTCGACAGTCAACCCCGATTTCGATGGAACTGCAGATTCTTCAACAACCGGCTTGTTCTTTTTCTTGCCTTTCTTTGCAGGAGCGGCTGCCGGAGCAGACTTTCCCTCAAAAACAGCCGCAGTCCATTTCAATTCACCCTTTTTATGGTCAGGGTCATTTATAAAGTCGTCAAGTTTGATTGTGGTGAACTGTCGTTTTTCGTCGATTGTCTGGTCCTGGATTTCTTTCACGAATTCTGGAGCATCATTGACGGATTCTACTTCGAAATTGACTAAGCGGGAATCGGTTGCTCCTTCAGGATCAGTAACTGTGAAAGTGATGCTTTCCTTGCCATTCCAATTCGGGGTGGGAGCAGTAATCGTCACCTTATGGCTTGGATCCATTGCGAACTTCAGAGCCTTGTTGCCTGTGATGACCCATTTGAGTTTGTTATTCGGATGATCAAGGTCTTGGACATAATCATCAAGATTAATCGGCTTGAACTGTTGCTTTTCCTTGATCTTCTGGGATGGAATATCCTTCATCACAGGCGGGTCATTCACGGATTTTACCGAGAATGTTACAGTCTGACGCGCAGAAGCACCTTCAGGATCACTAACGGCAAATGTGATTTTTTCAGAACCATTCCAAAGTTTGTTTGGCTGGGTTACAGAGGTTTCTCCATTTTTAGCAATATTCACTTTAAGATCTTTATTGCCTGTGATAGTCCATTTTAATTCGCTGAAGGAATTATCCGGATCATTTACAAGTTCAGCAAGATTGAATGGAGCAAAACTTTCCTTTTCAACGATGTTTTGATCATTGACTTTCTTGAAAGCTGGAGGATCGTTGATAGAACGGATGGTGAATAGGGCGGATTCTGCTGCCTTCGCTCCTTCAGGATCTGTCGCAGTAAAGGTAATAAGGTCTGCACCGTGCCAGTACTGATCTGGAGGGACGATTGTTGCGATCTGGGTCTTAGGATCGACCTCGACTTTAAGCCCTGTCTTGTAATTCTTTGGAGCGCCCGGGGCTGGTTTCACCTCAAAAGACCAAGTAATTTCTTCTTTCTTGTTATCGGGATCTTGAATAATATCGTTAAGACGGATAACGGCAAATGGTTTCTTTTCATCGACCGTTTGGTCATTGATTTTTTTCACGAATTCTGGAGCATCGTTTACAGATTCCACTGTAAATGTAACGGAGCGGGAATCGGTAGCACCGGCTGGATCGGACACTGAAATCTTCACCGTTTCAGAACCATGCCAATATTTATCGGGAATAACGGCATTCAGGATCCGTTTGGAATCTAAGGTGAACTTGAGTTCCTTATTGCCTGTAATGTTCCATTTCAGCTTTGCGTTTTCGTCATCCAGATCTTTTACATGATCGTCGAGTTCAATAGCCTTGAATTGTTGCTTTTCCTTGATTGTCTGAGAAGGGATGTCCTTCATCACAGGGACATCATTGATGGATTTGACCGTAAAGACTACGGTCTGCTTGGCAGTGGCTCCTTCTGGGTCTGTAACGGTGAAGGTAATCTTTTCTTCGCCATTCCAAAGTGCATTCGGTGTAGAAACGGTAGCCGTCCCCGCTTTGTCTACACTCACCTTGAGATCCTTGTTCCCTGTGAAGGTCCATTTGAGCTTGTCAAATGAATGGTCTGGATCGTTAGTGAGTTCAACCAAATTGATCGGGGCAAACTGAGCTTTTTCGTCAATAGACTGATTTGCAATCTCCTTGAGTGTGGGAGGGTCGTTGATAGAACGGACCGTAAAGATGCCCGAAGAGGTTGCTTTTGCGCCTTCTGGATCAGCTACTGTGAACGTAATCTTACTCGAACCGTTCCAGTTCTTATCCGGGATGGCTATTGTTGCAACTTGCTTGGCATCGATGTTGACCTGCAGATCATAGTTCGTTCCTTTCGGAGCGCCTGGAGCCGGCTTGACGTCAACAGACCACACGAGGTCTTCCATTTTATGGTCCGGATCCTTGACAATGTCTGCAAGGCGGATGGTTGCAAATTGCTTCTTCTCATCAATCGTCTGGTCTTGAATCTCCTTGACAAAAGCCGGAGGATCGTTGATTGATTCTACAGTGAAGTTTACTGTGCGTTCATCGGAAGCACCTTCGGGATCGGTTACTTTGAATACAATAGCTTCAGAGCCGTTCCAATACTCGTTGGGAAGGGAGAATGTTGCATTGCGTTCTCCGTCCAAGGAAATTTTGATGTCCTTATTGCCGGAAAAAGTCCATTTGAGTTGATTCTTTGCGTGGTCTATGTCTGTGACGAAATTATCCAACGCAATCGCCTTGAATTGTTGCTTTTCTTTGATAATCTGATCTTTGATATCGGAAAGAACAGGAGGGTCATTGATGGACTTGACAGTGAATTTGGCTGTACTAGTCGCTTTTGCGCCTTCTGGATCTGTTGCGGTAAATGTAACTGTTTCAGAACCATTCCAATTGAGATCCGGGGTCTTGACTGTTACTTCTCGTGTCTTATTGTTTACGTTGACTTTAAGGTCTTTGTTTCCAGAAACCTCGATTTTCAATTGAGAAATATCATTGTCAGCATCCGAAAGATAATCATCAAGCATAAATGAATTGAATTCTGTTTTTTCGTCAATCGTTTGATCGGCAATTTTCTTGAAAACAGGCACATCATTAATGGAGCGGACCGAAAGGTTTACATCTTGAGAGGCGGAAGCGCCCTCTGGATCTGTTACTTTTAATGTTGCAACAGCACTGCCATTCCAATAGAGGTCCGGGATTTCGATTGTGGCGACATGCTTTTCATCAATATTTACATTGAGCGGACCAGAAGAAGGTTCTTTGCCGACAGATTTGATATTGACTTCCCAAGAGAGGTCTTTTGTTGCATTATCTGCATCTTTGACAAAATCATCTAAATTAATTTGTGCAAATTTTTTCTTTTCATCAATAGATTGACTGGGGATCTGCTTGACAAATACAGGAATATCGTTTATTGAATTTACGGTAAAGGTTGCTTGTGTTTCTGCAAAAGCTCCTTCAGGATCTGTGGCTTTGAAAGAAATAGTTTCAGAGCCATTCCATAGAGCATTTGGGATAATGATATGGGCTTCTTTGCCCTCGATTTGGATCTTGAGATCTTTATTCCCGGTAATCGTCCACTTCAATTGCTCAAATTTGTGATCAATATCCTTGATATACTTTTCAAGGAGAATCGGCTTGAATTGTTGCTTCTCATCAATGGTCTGATCTGGAATTTGTTCTACAAATTCTGGAGGATCATTCACAGACTTGACTGTAAAGGTGGTATTGAAACTTGCGCTTGCGCCGTGTGGATCTGTTGCGGTAAAGGTAAATGTCTCTGGAGCTCCATTCCAATTTTCGTTTGGAATGTTGACCGTGGCTATTCCATATTTATCAATGGAAACCTTGAGCTCCTTACCGCCTGTCACCGCCCATTTGATTTTTGAGACATCATCGTCCGCATCGCTTACTAGGT
>JALNVO010000052.1 GCA_023231365.1 Fibrobacteraceae bacterium
TCAACAGGAGTTCATTCCACGTCATTCTCAGAAGTCATTGCAGATGACCTGCTCCACTCAGCCAAGCTTTTCCGAGCAAGCTCAAAACGCTAGGCGTTCGTTCCGCGTCATTCAAGATGACCTGCTCCACTCGGTCAAGTATTTCCGAGCAAGCTCAAAACGCTAGGCGTTCGTTCCGCGTCATTCAAGATGACCTGCTCCACTCAGCCAAGCTTTTCCGAGCAAGCTCGAAATACTTGACGCTCATTCCACGTCATTCCGGGCTTGACCCGGAATCTTGATCGTATCGTTCGATGCTTTCTTCTGCTGCTGCTTACTCCATCCCAGACTCTTTGTTCAACAATAGCTACAAGACCCCGGATCTATCGTCCGGGGTGACGTAGGGAATGTGGCTTTCCCCTCCACCACGTTGTCCCTGTTTTACGATAGCGCCGAGACCCCACCCCGCCCCGGATCAAGTCCGGGGTGACGGCCGGGGTGACATTTAGGAGGACATTTACACATAGGTATCATCCGGGGTGACGTTGAGGATGCCGCCGTCGCTTATAATAGGGAGTTCATTCCACATCTTTGTCTGGTGACGTCGAAAGGAACGTGCCGGATTGTCATGCTGCGGGTTTTCCAGAGCGGCGCCCCCCCACCAACACTAGGCAATCCAACGCGTTTTATATGATTATGTTATACTGAATACCAAATATTCTACAATGGCCTATGGAATAAGATTTGAACCATCCCACAGCAAACTACGGGGATCAAAACCAAGGGCAAAAACCGAACCGAAGCGACATCGCATGAGAGACTTTGTGACTCGTTTGCTCATTCACTTATGGGCATCTCTAAACTTCGCCTCAAAACAAAAAGTCTCCGGCACTGCGGAGACTCTTCTTTATAGACAAACGAAATCAGTTTTCGTTGTTGTGCATTTCCATCGTTTCGCGGTCCATCGTGTGCTGAAGGTATTCCTTGAAGTCGCGGTCGATGTTCACACCATCAAATTCAGCGGCATCGGCGTCCAACACGAACACGGCACTCGGGTTATCAAGCCAACCGACAACGTCCACGCCTTCGAGTTTGAGGGATTTATCACCCGCAGCCGCAACGACATATTCGACAGCGCTCTTTTCTACCCAGCCCTGCCCGCAAGCAGCCTTGACAAGAACAGCATCATCGCCATCCTTTACAATCTTCATTTCATCGTTGAAACTTGCCGTGCAAACGACATCGCTTCCGCCTTTGGACTTGGTGAGGTCAACATCGCCACGTTTGGATTTCACAGTATTATGCTGTGCGGCAAAAGAAGTCGCAACCATCAAAACAAGAGCGGAGAACAAAATCTTTTTCATACTATCACATCCTCAATAGGGGAAACCCTTTCTACAAGTTTACAGCAAATATATCCTTTATTTTTAAGGAACGACAAGTTTTTTTTCTTTTTATATTCCCTTCTATATGAAAAAAATTGTTTTCGCGATTCTCACTCTTCTTGCCCTCATTTCCCTCTCTGGAATTTTAACCTATCGCACAGTCCAAGGCCCGTCCCAAAACAGAGAATGGACTACCCTGCAAATCCCAAACGGAGCTTCTGCGAAAAAAATAGGCCTAATTTTGAAAAAAAACGGGCTCATAAGTCATCAACGGCTATTCACCTGGTGGGTAAAGCTAACCCAGACTGAACTCAAGGCTGGCTGGTATGACATTCCACCCAAAACCAGCATTGCAGGTCTTGTTGAACTTTTTACCTCCGGTAAGAACGCCGTCCGGAAAGTAACCATCCCCGAAGGGCGCGCTTCGTGGGAAATGCCCGCTTATTTCAGAAAGGCATTCCCGGAATTTGACTCCACGAAATGGGAAATTCTCGTGCATGATTCCGCTTTTGCCAAAGAACTCGGCGTAAAAGCGCCAAACTTGGAAGGTTACCTCCTTCCCGAAACGTATGCAGTGCCCTACGGATCCTCGGAAAAGAACATAGCCTCTCTTATGGTCAAGGCAAACCTCGCGTTAGAATCCGAATGTGAGGAGCGCGACTCCCCTATCTGGAAAGAACTTGGAAGCTGGCACCGCGTGCTCACGCTTGCAAGCATCGTTGAAGAAGAAACCGGCAAGACAGACGAAAGGGCGCTCATCGCAGGCGTATTCCTCAATCGTCTCCGCCAAGGAATTCCGCTTGGCGCAGATCCGACAGTCAGGTTTATCTACCGCAACCTCACAGGTCCCATCTACAAAAGCCAACTCGATAGCGATAGTCCCTATAACACCCGCAAATTCAAAGGCCTTATGCCAGGCCCCATATCCAATCCGGGTAAAAAGGCTATTGAAGCGGCTTTATTCCCGCAAAATACGGACGCCCTTTACTTTGTCGCAAAAGACGATGGTTCTGGCACGCACTTTTTTAGCAAAAGTCTCAAAGATCACGATAAATTCAGGCTAAAAGCGGCAGAAAATCGCGGTGAAAGATAAAGGCGGAAATAGGAAAAAAGCCAATGAGATACGGATCCCGAAATGCATCCAGTGTGGCAACAGCGCCATCCGCTGTGGCTTCACTCCCTCGTCTTGGAAAGCAATCGTTCCCGCCATTGTCCGACCTCTCAAAAATTTCTACGGCTCCGCTTGAGGAAAGAGGCTTTAGCCTCTTAATCGGTTTTTAATTCCGAGAGCTTGTCGCCTCCCGACTTTAGTCGGGTTGATAGAGGTGCTTACTAGAAATCCCCGCCCACCTTAAAGAAATAATTGTACTCCTTCAAGGTTTTCAAGTCTTTTGCATCGCTCAGCGAAACTAAGCGATTCATTCCCATGCGGATATCCAACGAACGGTAGGCAAAGCGGATCTGCGGTTCTAAAAGCAAGCGGTTCACGGAAAGCGCTACATAGGGATTGTCTTCAAAATCACGCATATAGGCGCCAAAAATCCAAGCGCCTACAAAATCATTGTGAAGTCCCGCTTTTGCACGCACCGCGCCATAATGGTGGGAGCTCGCCTCCGGAAACGGCCATTCCCCGCTCCAAGGAGAAAGTGCCGGGTGCAAGCGATACCAGCAGTCGATCGCCTTCTCCGGTTCCGTCGTGGAAATAGAGAGCGTTTCAGGATATTCATAGCCTTGCCCTTCTTCTCGGCGGATGTTTACGCCTCCAGCAGCGCCCAATCCCAAAGCAACGAAATCAAGAGGTGCAAAATCTTTCTGCAAGTCAATTGTTGAAGAAAAATACAGCGGCGCTTCCGTTTCTCCGTTCACAGGTAAATTCACAGAACGGAACCCGGCGTTCAATGAAACTCCATAACCCTTATCGCCGAACCAAGGAACAAAGCGCCCCCGGTTCCTTACAAAAGAAAATTCCGGCATCAGCGAATGCACTTTCAATTCGCCATATTCTTCATAATGCGATGTGCGGAAACGGCTATCGCCCAGGAACACGCCGACAGAAAATTCTCCGATAGAATCATCCGTAAATCCGATAGAAAGGTTCATATCGCTTGAACGCACGGAATAAACCCTGAGAACCTCATCCGCATTGGAAAAATATCCGTGCAGAGGTTCTTCTTTCGCAAAAGTTCCAGAAACGGAAAATTTTCCCTTGTTCTTAAAAAGTCCAAAGATCTGCAATTTAGGGCGGATGCCATAAGAATTAGCCCCCGCAAAGCCCTCTGCACCAAACCAATATTCAAATTGGTCTACATAGCGGAAATCAGCAGCGGCGTATGCAGAAGCGCCCAAGAGATTGGAGCCAAAGCCTCCGACGCGGAATTCAAAAAGCGGGGCGACATTTGCATTGACATTTACCGAACCCACGGAATCAAGCGATAAATCCAAGGAATCATAAAAAGGAGCTTGTGAAATTTTTTGGAGGAACCGGTGCGGAGCAACAATTCCCGTATCGCTAGAAGTCCAGTAAGCGCTCGCATTGGAATAATATTCCGAAGGAATCTTATCCAATGAAAGTTCGAACTTAAACCGCGGCAGAATGGAATCCTTCACAAAAGAGCTGTCCTTTCCGCGGGACACCAAAGGAGAGAAATCTCCCAAGCGCGCTTCCAATGACCTGTACCCTATTTCCATCAGCTGCACCGGGCCCGCATTTTCGGACAAAGTATGGGGACGGATGACGACATAAGATGACAACTCGCGAAGAGATTCCAATTGCAAGGCAAAAAACGCAGAAATAAAAGGAGGATCCACTTGCGCTCCGGAACGCACTGGATAAGCTAGAGGGACTATTGCAAAAGAAGCGGTGTCTTTAGGAACAAATGAAGCAAGGCAGAAATCGCCGGCGGAATCCGAGCCTTCAAAAGGGAATGTTCCCATCGGAGATGATTTCTGTAGCATGCCATTCTTGCAATTAAAAGCACCAAATGCGATATATTTTCCTGAAGCCCCCCTCTCCAAAGCCTCCGCCAAGCGGAAACGGAACCAGGTTTTACGAGCCGCAAGTGTATCGGGATCAATGTTCCTGCTCTCAAAATGCGCATAACCCGCAGAATCGCCCCGCAAAGCAAAACGGAATTCCAAAGCAGAAATTCCACCCGCTGCAATGGGTAAGCCCAAGCCCCGTTGAGAAGGAGACTCCCCGGAACTGCGGAAATAAGGAGCAACTTCGGCATCCGTCAAAAAATGCTGCATTTCATCCAAAGTCCAGCCCGCAGACCACAAAGCCCCCACTAAAGCCCCCCAAGAAATTCCCGCTACGGAATCTACAGGAATATGATAATCCCTAATGGCATAAAGAACTCCTAGATAAAACCAAGGGGATGTATTTCCACCTCCGAGATAAAGGACGGAACGGCGAGAAGCCGAAGGCAAAGTTTTTGCATCCATCACAGAAAATGTTCTCCCCATCGCAGAATCAAACGATGGCAAGTTTTTTACAGGAAGAGAATCCTCTCTTAGCGAATCAGAAGCAAGAGCAGTCTGCTTAACAGAGCCCCCCGCAGAAGAAACAGGATCCTTTTCTGCAACGGAATCGTCCGCAAAAGAGAGAGAGAGACCAACGAGAACTGGCAAAACAAGGCTGCGCCACATAAATTAGTCTCCCTATGGTTTAGGCAAAACGGGATTCATCCAAGGCAAAAGCTAAAGCGGCTTCTTTGGTTATTTTATTTTCTTTGACCAAATTCAAAAGGGAATCATCCAATGGGAGCATTCCTTCCGAAACCGCAGCGCGCATCGTCTGAGGCACTTTGTAATACTCTCCGGAATGAATCAAAGAAGCAATATTCTGATCATTATAAAGAACTTCCCAAGCAGGCACAAGCAATTTCCCTTCAGGAGAGGGAATCAATCGTTGCGAAACGACGGCCTTCAAATTTGCAGCGAGAAGCGTGCGCGCCAAAACGACGTCTTCCATCTTTTCTGCAGAAAGCAGATAATTGAGAACTCCCGTAACCGTTCCCGAAGCTATTGTCGCAACAACAAGCGAACCCGATTCTGCTGCGCGAAGTATCGGAATAAAAGACATACGGGGAATGTCGCCCAACCAGAACAAATCCGTACCTGCGAGTATTCCTTGAGAGAACTCCGAAGGAAGCGAAACTTCTTTACGGGCATAATGGACAATACTTTCCCCAATCCGCATCTTATATTCTGGAAGAGGATCGAGAAAACTTGCACGCAATAATTTTTGCGAACAAAGTTCCGAAACGTATGCCGAAGCCGTCGTCGTCTTTCCAGAAGAAAAAGGCCCGGCAAAGAGAACCAATCCAGAACCCGCCCCGAGAAGACTCAAAACAGAGTCTGGAACAGAAAGCGAAGAAATTTTGGGAGCTTGCGCTCCTATTGGATGCAAGCAGGCCATTTTTCCAAATGCTTCACGGGAATAGCGTACTCGCCATTCTACATTTTCCCACGGACCTCCGCGGAAAACGCCGCTTTCTTCAGCGAATCCGCCAAAGAACGTTTCCAGATCGCCAAATTCCAACTTGGGGGCATCCGGAATTGCACGCACTTGGAGGCCCAAGCGAATTGCCGGAACCAAGCCTTCAGCGAGAATCAGGTCATTCGCTCCCACTTGAAGCGCATAATTCAAGAAGGTTTCTACAGAAGCCATTTTTAACCTTCCTTTACTTTACGGGCAGGGCGGTATGAAGCAAAACGGCGCCGGTCAAGAGAACGCTGCCACGCTTCTTCCCCATTAATATATCCCGATTCGACGAGGCCTTGGAGAGAATCGTCCAAAGTAACGCCTTGATTTTTAGCTGCGGCAATCGCCGAAGGCAACTGTGTAAGTTCTTCTCGGCGAATGAGATTCGCAATGGAAGAAGTCACTTTCATCGCTTCCACGGCAAGAATCTGCCCTTGATTGTCTATGACAGGAACCAAATGCTGTACGATCACGCCCTTAAGCTGTTCCGCCAAAGCGGAAGCTAATGCAGATCTCCGCTCGCCCGCCGTACTCAGAATGCGAGAAAACAGGCCAAGCACGTTATTTCCGCTTGAAACGGCAAAAACAAGAGCCCCCGCAGAAGCGGCTTGCAGTAAAAGCCACAATTCATCCATTGTTTCAATATGGTCAAAAAGTATTACATTCACACCATCGCCGACAGCTTCCAAAATAGCAGACGATCCCGAATGGGTATGAAGCCCGACTTCCTTTTGCACAACAACGCCGAGGGGATTTTCTAGCAAGCGCTCAATCGGTTTTTCTATGGTCTGCAAAAATACGTAGCGGCGTTTTGCAATAGCTTCGCCAAAAGAGCAAAGCGTCGTCGAGCGCCCACTTCCCGATGGCCCAGCTACAAGAACAAGCCCGCTCGGAAGCGATAAAAAATCCGAAGAAAAAGGAGGCAGATAGAGCTTATCCAATGGCATTAAGGACGTAGAGATCACGCGAACGGCAAGTGCCGGAAAAGAATCCTCCCAATTTACTGTCAAACGGGCACGCCCTGCACCCCTCAAAGCAAATGTTTTGCTAAAATCGGCACCTACGACAGGTTCATAACCATCGGCAAAACCAGAAGCAGCTTCCGCAAGAAGCCGGGTCAACTGAGATCCGTCTAACGCGGCTTCCGAAACATAATGGGAAACACCACAGACCCGCATCGCAATTTGAGAGCCTTTTGAAAAATAGATGTCCGTCGCCCCATATTTCCGGGCAAAGGAGAGGATAAGCTGCAACGGAGTTTCCGGAGTCAACTGCTCAGGAGCTGCAACACTGCCCTCACCTCTTGCAATTTCAAAGCGGTCAGGAAGTTTTTCCTGTACCTTTATCTTTTCGGAAGATTCTTCAGAAGAAGAAACATTTTCTGCGAGGCCTTTCTTTTGCTCCGTTTTTGCCACAACCGAAATCGCTGCAATGCTTGTTTGTTCCAAGCCTTCCACTTTCTCAATCTGAACACTCGAAGCGGACGATTGTCCATAAGGATTATTTCCTTCCAGAGCAATCGATTCCGACTTTTCCTCAGGCAATTGAGGTTTTGCCGCAACTGATTTTAACGTTACTGCTGCAGATACAACGGGACCGGATGGAACAGCGGGTTCTTCCGGCTTGGATTCCGGCACAATTTTGTCTTTCTGAACAGTTCCCTTAGTAGGAGGAACCGTTCTTTTCTCTTCTACTGATTCTTGTTTTTTGGAAATTGCAGCAGCCATCTTGCTTTCTAACGCATCCACATATTCAACGATGCGGGCATACATATCCTTTTCCAAAATTCCCGCTTGAACAAACAAAACGCCAATATCGTGCGCCGGATCAATCTTTCCCCAAAGTTCTTGAATTTGCTTTTCGGATACAAGCTTATTCGAATAGAGAACTTTCGCCATTAGCTGATTTCGCGTCATATAAAGTCCCTCCGGCTAAACCACCAGCAGGCAATCGCCAAAAACACACCTATATAGCCCACCGCATACAAACTATTGAAAAAAAGATAATGCTCTGGCAGCGCTATATTATGAATCACATACGCAGAGACATTAAACCGGTAAAGTCCCGGGAAAACAGCATGTACGACAATGGCTATTTTTTCCATCATCACGCTTTGGGTTCCATCCACTTCTCCCATACGGCGAACAAACCGCACCTGTTCCAAAAGTTCATTGGACAAGTGACCCGCGATATATACGCCCAAAGTAAATAATGCGGAAAGTACCGGGGAACTGAATGTAGAAAAGAGAAGCGCAAGGGCAACGACAATCGCCATCTCACAAAACACAAGGTAAATAGCAAAAAGGAGGCTAAACGTCGGAGAAGAATGCGTCATCCAAAGAATCAGATAATAAATCACAGTGAGCAACAGTAAATGAACCGCAATGACAGCAACAAGTCCAAAATACTTGCCCACAATAAACGCAGCCCGGCTGATAGGTTTGGAAAGAAGTGTAAGTACAGTGCGCCCCTGAATTTCCTTTTGCACCAAACTAATGCCGACAAAGACCGAGATGAGGAGCCCGGAAAGAGACATAATCGTAAGAGTTGTCGATTTGATGACATAAGCGCGATCAAAGACAGACCATTCGCCGAGGATAATACTAAAAAAGGCTAAAGCTACCGCGAGAAATACAATATTGTAAAGTACTTTACTTCTCACCGATTCCCTAAACGTGTTAAGGGCTATGACAGCAATATTCTTAAGATTCTGCACGGGCTATCTCCTCAGTCAACACATCTTCTAAACTCGGGCGCTGATGCTCAACGCGCACAACAGGGAGCCCCGACTGGAGGCAAAAATTTAAAAAGCGGTCTCGCTGCTCCCCATTTTTGCAAATCCATTCACGGGGCGTCGTCCCTTGGGGAAGAACGCCTTCTGGAACATCCTCTGAAGGAATGTCGCACGACACGTGTATATGGTATTCTGCGGAAGAGTTGGACGTAATTTCGTCTACAGTACCTTCGCGGACAATTCTGCCCCCGACGATCATCGCCACACGATGGCTGATCGTCTCAACATCTGAAAGCAAATGACTGGAATAAAATACGGTAACGCCCTCTTTGTTGAGGAGAACGATCGCCTCTCTCACATCCTTCCGGCCCATAGGATCTAGCCCGCTCATCGGTTCGTCAAGAATCAAAAGTTCCGGCCGACCAAGAATGGCCTGAGCAATTCCCACACGCTGCATCATTCCCTTGGAATAAGTGCGAAGGCGGCGATCTGCCCAATCCTTGTTCGCATTCACGAGCGAAAGCGCCCATTCAATGCGGGCTTCCAGTTCCTTGCCTTCAATTCCGGACAAACGTCCATAAAAGCGCATCAGTTCGCGGCCAGTGAGGTAATCGTAAAAATAGGGTTGTTCTGGAGAATATCCCAAATGCTTACGGCTCTCTGAGGAAGAAGGAGAAAAGCCAGCAACGAGAATTTTTCCCGAATCCTTGCGAAGAAGTCCTGTAAGAAGTTTGATAGTCGTGGACTTGCCCGCTCCGTTCGGACCGATAAATCCATAAACGGAACCTTTCGGAACATGGAAAGAAACATCGGAAAGTACCTTTTTAGGGCGCATCAAAAAGCCAGTGTGATAAGTCTTTTGAAGATTCTCGACTTGAATCATTTATTTTCATCTCCATCTTTTTCCTCAAGCCGTTTCGGCTTCTTGCGGTTGAAGATGTAATAGAGCACCGCTCCTGCAAAATAAATGAGCACACCGATATAAAACATTGAGCTCAGAGTATATCCCTGAAGTCCAGGAAAGGTTCTGTACAGCAAATTCTTGCCGAAAAAATAAAAAAGGACAAGCACGACCCCAATCACGCGGAAGGCATAAGTTAGAACAATTTTTTTATTATCCATAAAAATCTCCAGAAAGAAATCCATCTGGAGAAAAAATACTCATTTATGAAAAGAAACGTTACTGTTCTCAGCCTTTAACGTGAATTGAAGCCGCAAATTCTTTGAGGAGAAGAGGATCCTTTACCTTTTCCCAAAGCGTACCCGTTACGATTATCTCCGCCCCTGCAGCAACACGCATAGAGGCTGTTTCAGGATCGCGGATCCCCCCCCCGGTGATAATCGTCATCTGCGTCGCTTTGCGGGTGTAAGCGATGTGTTCCACAGGTACTGGAATTTCCGCACCACTTCCCGCTTCCAAATACACATAACGCATACCCATCAATTCGGCCGCAATGGAATGAACCATAGAAAGCTTGGGTTTGTCCGCCGGCACGGGCATCGTCCCACTGATATATTCCACTGCAGTGCGCTTACCACTTCCAATGAGCTCATAAGCCGTAGGAATAGCTTCCATATTCAAAGAGCGCACAAGGACTCCGCCGCGCACTTGTTCATCAATCAAATAATTGGGGTTGCGCCCGGTTACGAGCGTCGTAAAGAGGATTGCATCAAATCCGGGGACAACTTGCGAGGCTCCGCCCGGAAAAAGAATTACTGGAAGAGAGACCTCTTTTTTAAGAGCAACTACTTGGGAGGGGAGCTTAAAGTTTCCCATAAAGGAACCGCCCACAAGCAAAAGATCTGCCCCGTTTTCAGCGGCAAGGGTCCCCGCCCGGAGCAAAGCCAAATCATCAGAAGTATCAGGATCCAAAAGCACGGCGAATAAAGCGCCGCGTTTTTGGATGGATTCATTCAAGGCCGTTTCTGTTTTTCCAATACGAAGCATAAAAGAAATATAGGAAAAGTCGCAAAGAAGGCTACTTCGTCTTGCGGCGAACGCCCCACTTATCACGCATTTCTTCCTCAACCTTCTTTTGCTTGTAACGGACAACCAACTTGAATTGCACGATATACACGCCCGTGCCCACTAAACGGCCCTTATGATCTTTGTAATTCCAGTTGACAAAAACCTTCTTATCCGTAGTCAAACAGTTCTTGTTTTCGCCAAACGCGGCGCTATTGCAAGGAATGTTGAATGTGGTGTCCGTCACATACTGGCCCAAATTATCAAAATAGCTCACACTGAAATTCACGAGAATATCAGCAGGATTAATGCTATCGAGGACGGAAGGATCGTAGTTTCCATCGGCATCCACCTTAGCGCCGTCGATCAATTGAGGCACAAAGCGCTCACCGAGAGAAATCAAATGCCCTAGAGTACCTTCATCGCGCAAATCAGAGGTGCGTGTGGAACTCGGCACATACGAAATAGATACCGAATTGAGCGTACTTGTTACGTAATCTGAAGGATCGAAGGAACCCATGTTCACCGATTCCACCAAATGTCCGAGAAGACCGCTGATAACCACTGGCGAAGCATTTTCTATAGAAACATTGCCATAGATATCTGAAATAGAGGATTTCGCACCATCGACAACCATAAGGGAATCACCCGGAACAATGCCATTCTCAGATGTGCTTATAATCAGCGAGACGCTTTTGCCGTCTGCAGCCCACACAAGATGAGAAGGATTGAGATCCAGGGTATCCTTGCCATGGATGTAGACAAAGAAGTCCCTCCCCGAAAGCGTGGAATAATCTACGGCTTCCGAGAAAGAAACAATCAAGGTGTCCTTGGACGAGCCATCCGCATAGTGGAGAGACGCTCCTGAAATGACCGGCGCCATCTTATCCACCAAAACAATGGATTCCGAATTCACAAATGTATTGCCAAATACACTGTAATAAGTGTAAAGCGTGGCCGCAGGGACTTCAGAGTTAATGCTCGTCAAATTTGAAGCGAGAGTCACATTGCTCTGGACACGCCACGAGACGGACGTATCGCCGGCATTGAGGATCAAATCTGCCGGCTGTGCTTGAAGTTCAATCAGAAGCCCACGAGAACTATACCAAGGGAAGGAGAAATAGAAGTTGGAAAGTTCTTCCTCGGTAATTGTAGCGCTGAATACAGCGACAATCGAATCCAGTACACCGTCACCATCATTATCGTAATACTCCACATATTTTACGCCCGGATAGCGATCCTTGACTGTCACAGGAACCTGGCGGTCATATTCGGAACTCGCCACATAAGGCAAGCTTTCAAAGGTCGCACCCGGAGCAAGTACAACGGAATCCGCATTATTCCCTTTGAGTTTCAAAGAATCACAGACGAGAATCAAAATGTTCTTCGTCGGTAAATAGACAGAGACTTCATCCAAATTAAATCCGAGTCCATTCAAGAACACGATGAATTCCGGAGTCGAAAGATCTGCTGGGATAAGGTCTATATTGAATTCGATAAAAAGAGAATCCCGACCGCCCTTACTGTTGTCGCGAATCGCATAAGCATCCTTGATCACATGCGTGCCCAATTCGATCAAACTCGTTTCGCGCACATAATTGACGCCATTTGCATCTGTATAAGTTATAAGGATCTTTGCATTGTCAGGGAAAGAGTCTGCACTAAGAGCAAGATCACTTACCCCGCCGTAGATGCGGTTATCTATTACACTCAAAGCGCCGTTGACATCCAGCGTATCTCCATTGACAACAATCGAAAGTGCCGTCACAGAAATATTCTTTGGGATTGTGTCTTCTAATATGACTTCTACGGAATCCAAAAGACCATCATCATCCGAATCCTGAATATAGGCAATGTCGGCATCTGGAATTGGATCGATGAAATTGATTCCATCAAAAATGATCAAATGCCCGGCCGCATCCGTAAAGTAGATGCTGCCAACGCTCACCGTCGTATCTGCCGTTACCCAAATGGGCAAATCATCTCCAGTTACCACAATTGCAACAGAAGTCGAAGGTGTAGAAGGATGGGAAGGATCCACAAAAAGGAGGCCATCCGAACCCGTCACATAAATGGTATCGCCAACATCTGCACCAAAATAATCCGTTATCTTATCCGCATCCAGAGTAATCTGGACAACCTCACCTACATTTACCGCTTCGCGGCCATCGACAAAGGAAGAATCCGCAGCATACGTTGTAAGGGGAGAACTCTTGACGGAATCAGAAACAAGGTAGGTGTTGCCGTTGATGACCACGATCGTTCCACCCGAAGTCGGGACTGAATCGGAAGGGACAAGAACAACTCCACTCGTGACAAGGGTATCGCCCTTATCGCGCTTATCATTTGTCGGATATTCATCAAGAGAATTGTCCGAACCCGTGCTATCATCATCAAAACTCTCATAGACTGTGGTATCTGTAACCCAAGGAGGAACCCAATCGTCACCATTGCCACTTGTGCCGGAACTGGAACTCCTACCCGTGCTACCCGAAGAATTCACAGTGCCGCTCGAACTCGTGCCCGTGCTGCCCGAAGAATTCACAGTGCCGCCCGAACTCGTGCCCGTGCTGCCCGAAGAATTCACAGTGCCGCCCGAACTCGTGCCCGTGCTGCCCGAAGAATTCACAGTGCCGCTCGAACTTGCAATCGAAGAA
>JALNVO010000053.1 GCA_023231365.1 Fibrobacteraceae bacterium
TATCTGCTATATAACACGGAGCAATAATCTTCGAACCGGGGAAACTGCGGAAAGAAGAATTGTCTAGCCTAGAAAGCATCAGGGAATTTGTTTCAAGAAAAGTCTCTGGAGTACCGCAATCCAACCAAGATTTTATTGGAGACGTATGGAAAATACAGCCGGACTCCAGCATCATCTGGAGAGCATCCGTTAATTGAAACTCTCCGCGAGTACGGATATTTTCTTTAATGAGGCGAGTCAAAGAGGCGCGAAGAGCCGCAACATCCGTAATGTAATAAATGCCGACCAAGGCTTCATTCGAAATAAAATTTTCCGGTTTCTCCACCAATTTTGTTACAACGCCCGATTTATCCTTGACTGCGACACCAAAACGGCGGGGATCTTCCACTTCGCGGGTCATCAAGACATTGTTCTTTTCATACTCAAGAACGGATAAATCCGCCTCGAACAACGTATCTCCCAAAATAATTAGGACCGGTTCATCATCCGTCAAAAAAGGCAAGCAAAGAGAAATGGCTTCGCCCAAACCTTGCGGATGACTTTGAACGACAGTACGTACATTCCCAAATTGACGGTCTTTCAAAAATTTTTCAACCAATTCCCCTTTATAACCGGTGATAAAGATTTGTTCAGAAATAGCGAATGAGGAATAAGAATCAATAATATGATCTAGCAGGGTTTTCCCCGCAATAGGAAGCAGGCACTTTGGCAAAGATAAAGTGAAAGGGCGCAACCTAGTTCCCGTTCCCGCAACAGGTAAAATAACTTTCATAGTTCCCCTAATTTAGAATAACCTAGCCTCATCAGTCATCCGTACTCGCCGCATTGAGGCGGATATCGGGCAAGTCCTTCACATAAATTGAAAAACTCCATCCAGAAGCAGGTCCTGTAGGAGTCCATGTAAAATCTATTTTCCAACAATGAAGCGTGCGGTTGAAAGTAAACTCGTGAGTCGCAAATTTGCCATCTGTATAATCATAGCGGGTGCTATATGTCATTTCCCAATTAGGAGTCGGATGAAGCGATGCTGAAATCGAGGAAGAATGGGATATCGTTTCTTTAAATACCTTTTTGCCAACCCTCTTACTGCTAAACGTATAGCGGTAATCAAACCCCGCAGACCAGAGATCCGATTTGTATTTGCCAAGCTGCGAAGGAAGGCCCGAATTGAGATCGCCAGACCATTTGAACGACTTAGAAAGTTCATAGCTATACTGAGTGAGTTCCGGGAATCGGACCTTATTTGGATCATTTTCATATTTGTGATAAAAGCTATGAACAGTCCTAATCGTAAAAAGATAATTGGGAAGCACTTGCAAACCGAAAGACGAAGAAATATCAGACCAATTCAAAGAATCCGCTGCAAAATTGTAAGAAGTGGAATGCGTTGTAGTAAGCAGGCGCCGGGTACCATAAACATCATCCGTTTCTGAAGAATCTCCCTTATCCATATCGGCAGAGCGTCCTTTAATTTTTAAATACTTTATATCAAAGTCGTTGGACAGGGAAAAACCAATCGTCTTCTGTTCTGACTGATAGGGAGTCTGTCCCAACAGTGGATGAGGGACAAAATATTTATTTGTATCTATTTCCGGTGCATACGTATAAGAAACACTCGGTGAAAGGACATGACGGACTCCCGTGAAACGGCCTATTTCCGGCATCCAAATACCATAGAGTTTTGTGTCTGCAGTCAAGCTGTAATTGTGATTATAAAAATATTCGCCATATTCACTCTGCGAAGGATCCACAGAAGAACGAGCTCGCCTATATTTTGCAGAATCTTCCGGATTAATCCAACTGCGACCGGACCACATTCCTTTATATGCTGCTTTAGGCGTGAGATTGATGACATCAAAAAGTGAACCGGAATAATCTACAGACAGATTGTCCGTATATCCCACATACCAAGCCGTCGTGTCCACATCATTTACAGAATCTTTCGCGATCTTTTCATACAAATTAGCACGATTGCTATAGGAATAGTTGAACTTATCCAAAAAAGATCCTTCGCTAGCCTCTTCAGAATCTTCATCGTCAGAATCAAATAAAGGGCCACTCATCCGGTACTGGATATCTGGAATCTGGCGTTCCTTAGTACCCGTAGTCAGGTTGTATTGCTGTACGGTTTTTAATGTCAAGCTTTTATTATTATCAAACTTTCCCGAATACGTCATTTGAGCATTCGCCTGCTGATTGAGGATTGTTTCAGCATCGAGAGCATTGTCCTTTCGCACAGACTGACTAGAAACAAATGAACCGGAACCAGAAAGGGAATGCTTGCCATCTGGAGTCAAATTTTGATTATGCGAAAAGGAAATGTCATAGCCGCTATTCGCCATATCAAATTCTTCCAAATAGCTAGTGAATGAAATGTTTCCATCCAACTTATAGCGAATCTTATAGCGGATGCCTTCCGTGAGCGTCGTCTTCTCAAAATTCGCATTGGAGCCTTCAATAATATCGCCGGAAGTGGTCGCATCCCAGTAATCATTCGGAGCATAATAGAATCCGACGTTCTTGATGTAGAATCCCTGGACCTGGTCACCGCCGAACTTCGGGGTAAGAAGACCGGAACGACGCCCGCTTTTGAGAGGAGCCACAATCATCGGAAGAACTGCTACAGGAACATCTGCAATATTCAAAACAACCGGACGCGCAGTCACGCTTTCCTTGGGTTTTACAACCATGCGTCGACCATAGAAGTAATAATGCTGATGTGTCGTATCATCGCAAGTGCTAAAATCGCCGCGGGCAATGAGAAGCCGCGTATCCGGCAAGCGCCGGACTTCCATTCCGTTCAGCTGTTGATTGTCCTGATATGTCGTCGCATAATAAATCTCGCCGATGCGGGTCTTCATGTTATACTTCATCCGGTATCCGGCAAGCGAAGGATTCTTGGGCTCCTTCATTACAGGATCGCCGCTCGCCATCAGTATTTCATTTTGCTGATCATAAAGGATGGTGTCCGCATCAAGCGTCGCCGTACGGTACTTGAGCTGGGCCTTGTCATTCAAATTGAAAGTAGAGGATTCCACATCATATTGGAGATCCACGGCATGATATTCCACCGTATCGGCAGCCGAAGAATCCGAAGCCATCCAATCGCTTTCGGACGAATCCGTCTCAGTTGTATCCGCAGGTTCCGGGCGATCCGGCAAATCGATCTTAGTCAAATCGTCCGCATTTGCAAACGAAGCACAACAGAACACAACGAGCAGCGCATACCCAAAAAAGCGCAATCTGTTAGAAAAAAACGCCACCCCGCAATAATAGAAAAGGAAAGGCCCCCGGAAAAACGGGAGCCTTTAAGAATAATAGCAGAAACGGGATTAGCGGAGTTCCACCGGGAATGCGGAGGCTGCGCCATTCTGTTCGATATGAACCATGTAGCGGCCGACAGATGCGCGGCTGCCATTCCACTCCACGGACTGAGAACCGGCAAGAGAATTTTCCTTGACCATGCGGGCAACCATTTCTCCATTAGCACTCACGATGCGGACGGTCGCTGTCCCTTCCTTGAGAAGGCGGAAACCCACTTTAGTACGGCTGAACGATTCGAGCGTTGCTGCAGCGCGGCTCGTCTTGGACTTGATCGTCGGAGATTCATCTTCTGCAGTTTCAACAGAAACAGAAGAGAGAGACTTCGCCCTGACAGTCACAGAATCCGGGATTACGCGGCCGTCCTGCATCACAGAAAGGAGCTCGTAGTTCTTAGAAAGAGTTTTGCGGGCCACTTCAGCAATTTCAGCGGAGCTGTATTCTGAGCGATCACCATACCAATTTTCGACAGAGGAAGAATCCATATCGTTCACAGCAATCCTCGCGCGGCGGAGCGTAACAGAAAGCGTATCCTTCTCGCGAACGACAGAAAGTTCTACCGGTTTGTCAACCGTTCCCCGGAGAACATCCTTCGAAGCTTCAATATCATTCCCGGCAATGGAACTGCCATCCACCGCAATAATGTAATCATCCGCTTCAAGGCCGGCCTTCGCTGCAGGAGAACCCGGAATCACATCGACGACCCGGACACCGTCTCTCACTGCATAAATAGTGACTCCAATACCTCCGAACGTTTCAGAGGCTACTGCCAAAGTCGAGGCGACAGCGGCAAAAGAAGCGATAAAAACCAATTTTCTCATTTGATCCTCCAAAAAGATCGTTACAAATAAAATATAAGCAAAAAAAAAGAAAAGCGAATCCTAGCGGTCCAAAATTTCGTTCGAATCCGCCCCGGAATCATCCTCTTCCTCATCTTCCCCCTCATATTCGCCATCGTCCTTCGGCAAGATGATAAGGCCCAAGGAAACCGGTTTGCCCTCTAAATCCATATAGCCTTCCAAATAAAGTGTTGTCGAAAGGCGGACGAGCCGCAAATCCATCATCGTCCCATCCTGATGGATGCTCTGCTTCCCGATGCGGAAGAACAAGAATTTCTTTCCTTTATATTCAAAGCGGTTTCTATCAAAATTCCAGACCCAATGGGAATTGCCATCCTCAGATTCTCTAAAATCGCAAAGGTCATTGTCTATATCGCATTCAAAAGAGGCATCCTCTTGATAGCGTTTGTTCCATTCCCGGCTAAAAGCACACGTTTTAATCTTGTGCCCGCCGTTTACTTTGCTGTTTAATTTATCATTGATCGTCACCAAATCCATTTTTTCCTCTTTTACCTGATTCCACACATCCAAGAGGATGAGATAGGATTCAATATCCTTGGGACAATTGCCAGTAAGTTCCACGGATTCATGAGCCTTGAGGAGCTTCTGCTGCAAATCGACGTCTATCGCCGTCGGAATCTCCACTTCCTTGATCTTCGCGAGCACTTTCTTCGGCGGAACCATGATGATTTTATCGTCTTTCTTGACCATATAGCCGAGTTCATCACGAACCATATTCAAACATTGCTGAACATGGATAGCCACCGTATTGGAAGCGCCGGAAACAAAGTCCACGCCGATTTCCAAGTTCCACTCGCCCGCCGAACTCGAAGCGCTTTTGTCCAATTTGCAATAGGCATCTTCACGGATACCGTCGATATACACGATTTTCGCTTTGAGGCGGGTCACCATCTCGCCGCCTTTGTCCAAGCGCTCCAGTCGCCAAAAATCTGGGTGAAGCCGCAAAAGTTCCGCAAAAGCCTTGTCGCCATCCAATGCAGGCAAAAGGGAATCATTGCGGGAGTTCTTCTCCTGCAAAAGCGGAGAATAGGATGTCGTAATATCGGGATTTTGGAAAAGGCTGTGCTTTTCCGCAGCAAAAAGCGGAAGAGAAAGTACGAGAGAAATAAAAATTAAAGAAATCAAGCGCATATTGAGCCCAAAATACAAAAAGGAAACTACACAGTAGCAAGTATACTCGGCAAATCCAGCAGATGCTTTATCCGTGCATCGACAAAATCGGCTCGCTCCTCCGAAACGGGATTCACCCAAACGCAAGTCCAACCGCGCCGGTGCGCGCCTTCCAAATTTTTCAAGGAATCTTCCAAAAGGACAATGAGCGAAGGATCATAACCTGGAACAATGCAACCCGCATTTTCCAAGATTTCTTCCATCTTCCCATACGAAGAATCGCTCGGTTTGCCTATCCAATTCAATTCTTGAAGCCCGATAATTTTTTCAAAGCAGTCGAGAATTCCCATTTTTTCACAACCTGTACGGCTCCAATCGCTCCGGCCATTCGTGAAAACGAACCGGCGGCCTTTCAGCGATAAAAGAAGCTCGCGTTTCTTTGGAGCAAAAGCCGGATACACGAGCGTAGACGGATCGTGGATGAAATCAAAAAAGTCGTCCGGCTTAGTACCATAACAAGCCTGAAGCCCGGCAAGAGTCGTCCCATACTTAAGCCAAAACTCTTTGCGAATCTTTTGCGATTCTTCCCAAGATACTCCGACCGTATTTTGCACGAATAATGCGATGCGGCGATCCAAAGAATTCAGGACCGCGCGCTCTTCTTCACCATATAAAGTAAGATCATAATCAAATAGCCAAATCCGGGGCGGATCATTCGGAATTTTAAACAAACAAGCCTCCTAAAACAGAGAAACGAAGGAACCGCCGGGCAAAACACCCATCCGGTCTCACGCCTAGGACGATCCAAGCAAAACACAGAATAAAAACTAACGGAAAAGAGTCCCGCGGACCAAAAGGCCTTCGCACACAACAGACTTTCATATGCGCGCGCGGTTGTTCTGCCGTATCCCGACAGCCATCACCAGCAGGCCTATTTCGCGAGTCCGCCAATTTGGCCCGACAGATACGTTGCATAATTGTCCGTCATTCCGCTCACAAAATCCAGCACCTGATGATACGCTTCTAGCGGAGAAACCGTTTGTCCAATTTTCGCTTGCCCGATCAAGCGCACAATGCGGGATGCGCGATAAGAAGCCTCGCCATATTTGCGAAATTCATAGACTCCAGAGATGAACGCGTCAAGAACCGTGCTAAGCGTGGTATAACTCCCCACTTCAAGTTCCGTCTTGCGGCGATCCGGATAAATTCTCTCCTTGCCTAGCCGTTTTGCAATACGGATTCCTTGTACAGCGTCCGTGCACGCTAAACTGATAAGGCCGGAAGGCAGCGTTCCATTCATAATCTCTTCATAGCGGTTCACAAATACATCCGCCACATCATCTACAAGATGTTGAATAGCTAGCCCACGGACACTCGAAAGGAAGTCCCTGAAATTCTGGCCATTTTCCAAATATTCTCGGTCTATGTCTACATTCGGGCCGCAAAGATATTCAAACATATTCCGCACATCGGCGAATTGAAGTATGCCGAGTTCAATAGCATCTTCTACGTCCAAAATGCAATAACAGATATCGTCCGCCGCTTCCACCAAATAGCTCATCGGATGGCGCATCCATTTGCCTGTTTCTACTTCGGGAATACCCATTACATTGAACATCTCGCGGAAAAGATCCGCTTCCGTCTGGAATACGCTCGTCGGCGTTCCGAACAATGCAAGCTTGGGATACTTGACCATGGATCCAACAGTCGCATAAGTGAGACGCATCCCGCCGTCCAAAAAGTGATACTCCAACTTGGAAAGAATCCGAAGACCTTGGGCGTTGCCGTCAAAATTTTCAAAGTCCTTCATTTCCCTATCGGAAAACGTCTTGAGAGGTTCTGAATCGCGATTCTTTTTAAACCAGTCGCGGATAGCCGCTTCTCCTGCATGACCAAAAGGCGGGTTACCTATATCATGCGCAAGTGCTGCGGACTGCGCAATCGTCCCGAACTGAGACGCATTGAAATTGAGAGGAAATTCTTTCTTGATGCGATTGAATACAGTTATTGCAAGGCTCCGCGCCACACTCGAAACTTCGATGCTGTGAGTGAGGCGGCTATGGACATGGTCATTGACGGAAAAAGGATGGACCTGCGTTTTGCGCCCGAGCCTCCGGAAAGCCGTCGAAAAAACAATGCGGTCATAATCCCTATGAAAATCGGAGCGGTTCGGATCAAGGCTCGCCGGATGACCATAGCGGGTTGCAGAAAGAAGTGTATCCCATTTTAGAAGCATAACTCAAACTTAGAAATCTTTGGCCCTGCGAAAAATCAAAAAGTGGAGTACAGCAACAAGAGTGAGATCTAGCAACACAAATGCGGCAAAGCCAGAAAAAAGTCCTGCAGAAAATCCATAGCTGTGGAGTCCTACTCCCAAAAGGTTTACCCCCAAAAGACAAAAAGCGATGACCACAGAAAGTAGTGCAGAAAGTATTTCCAAGGATTTTTCACTTACGAGATTCCCAGCCTTCAGGTGCAGCACTAGCACCACCCATAGGATTACCATCAGCGCTCCATTTTCCTTGGGGTCAAAGCCCCAGAAGCGTCCCCAAGCGACATTCGCCCAAAAACCACCTAAAAGGACGCCTAGACAAGACAGAAGAAGCCCGAGCCTTAAACAAATATAAAGCAAATGCCGGGAGCTCTCTAAAAGAATTCTTCCCCGCGCCCGCATCACAAGCAAAACATGGGCGAGTACACTCGAGAGAAGAAGTACACAAAAACCGGCGGCAATGGAAAATACGTGGAGCGATAGCCAGAACGGAGAATCCAAGAGTATCGACACAGGAGAAAACGTATCACCCGAAGAAAGCGATGCGCGCACAAAAAGAAGAATAGCGAGCACACCACCGGCAATCGCCGTAAATAAGCCTCGAGAAAATTTTTTTTTGCCAAAGACAAATGCGGCAATTGACAAGCCTAGAACAAGTACAAATAAAAGTTCATAAAGAGAAACCAACGGGATTTGCGATTCAACAAATCCCCGCCACACCAGAAGCAATAAGGAAAAGACGGCAACAATCAAGGCTCCCCAAGTAGCCAAAGCATATAAGAATTTCCTTCTAAACGCAAAGGAAAGAAGAGCACAGACAAAAGTAGCACAGGCTAAAAGCCATATTGCAAAAGGCAAATTCAAAGTCAAATACCAGTCTTCCGCTTGAACGCGAAATAAAGTCTTAGGCGATAATAGAGAATAAGGTATCGAGATACGGCTCCAGAATGCAGGCGATTTGAGCGAATCATACAAATCTAAAGCGGAATTCAAGCGGACAAATTCCCGCGTTAAAGGATGCGGATCCGAACGCTCCGCATATTGCGCAAGAAGTCCGCGGGAAGCCTTGAATTCCTCGTAACTAAAAAAGCGCTTGCCCTTTTCCAAATGAAGAATATCCACCGCATCCGAGCGATCCACCCTAAAAATTTCCGAAGAATCAGCAACACCACTCCGGACAGCAATCAGCAACGAATCTGCGGCAACGCCCCCGCAAGACGATTTTCCACAAAAATCGTATGCCAAAAAATTTTCAAGAGAAAAAAGAGGCCGTATCCGTCCACCAAAATTCACAGCGAAATGCTCTGCAAAGGCAAATGCGGATAAAAGCAAAAGAAATGAGAAAACGCGGGATAAATTCACGGAGATAAAATAAAAAAAGACCGCTAGACAAAAACGAAAGCCTACTGTTAAGTACCAAAAAAGCGATCTACTTTCTCGCTTAATCGCTTTATTCAACCCGTTCCATAAATGATCTCATCCCATACCACGAAACCGGAAAAAGGATTCATCCCATTATTTCAACCCGAATAAGGCCTCCTTCCTGCAACGAAGTAATATGGACTTCCAAGAGAGCAAGTAGTGAGAGGAACGATCCTCCCCAAAAGAGGTTCTGCAGTACACTCTAGCAAGTTGCATGAACAAGTGCGTACGTACAAATGCGACTACAATTTCAGCAAGGCGAAAATTGCTCCCAAAATTGATTCTTTTACTCCCAAACTAAAGCAGGTAACGCAAGCATGATTCTCACGGCATGGATACCTTTTAGCATGTGCATCACTCCCTGGCAATGCCAACGGATAAGCTCGGGACGCCGCATCCGGCATGACCCCTTTTGGCTCTCTTTAAATGAAGACTGCTGCAATAGCTTGCTTTGGAACTCTCTTTCAGCAACAAAACGAAGTTTAGCAGAGCGACACAGCGCAGCCATTTTAGATGGATTTTTAGAGATAAGGAATCATCTTCATCCATCGCAGTCATATCTTCAAGTTCAAAGGGAAAACTTTCTTTCGTCCTCGTCTAAGGCCTCCTCGACCAATATCTACACGAATTCCTCAGTGACGGATTGCCGCGACGGGCAAACCTACCGCTTCGTAACTATCGGCACGCAAATGTGGATGGCGGAGAACCTGAATTATACAGTAGATAGTTCTTGGTGTTATAGGAAAAGCGCGGTCAGCAGGGTTTATCCCCTGAAGGATGGCTCATTTCAACGGATGCGGAATGAGAAAGCGATGATTTCCGGCGCAGTTTTATTCCAAAATGGAGCATAAAACCCACAAAGAGCATCGCAGAAAAGAGATAAGGAATAAATGCAAATGGATCTCGTTTTACCCAAAAGCGCACAACATCCACATCTCTCGATTTTAATCCATATGAAGAAAGCGGTTCGAGCGATTCAAAATAAACAGAATAAAAGGACACATTCAAAGGCGAATTCGGAGCTATCCAAGATGGATGCTCTCTTTTACCTTCATATACATTTACCTCGGCATGCACGGAATCTGCAGAAATCAAAACAAAGGAAAGATTGTCCGCAGAATCCAAGACAACCCTTTTCTTTTCTCCAGGGATATTCTCACCTACAAGAGCAAATACTTCCGATGAAAACCTATAATGCGATTCTGCTAAACTCCCAAAGATTATGACAAGAAGCGCTGTATGAATAAGATAGAGTCCAATGTTTTTCCCTTTCCGCGGAATCCGGAACAAGCAGGCACAAAAAAGATTGACTCCTAAAAGAACGGCCAGAAATTTAAGGGCCGGAACGGGAATCACTCCCGCTACATCCAAAAACCAAGAATCAAAAAAACGGTCGACACCGTATTCCAAGCCCGCCCGCGCCTCAAAGAGGGTTCCCCAGAATACTAAAGTGAATAAGGCAATCAAAAGAACGCATGTCACTTGCAAGGATCCGGCAAATGAAAAAAAGCGCTTCAAAAAATTCATCTGCTAAATCTAAACAAATCAAAGAGCATTGTATAGCAATGCTTTATTTAAAAAATCTTTTTTTATTTTCCTTACGTTTTCAAATTATTAAGGTAATTTTACAGAAAAACCAACAAGAGAGTGCTTCATGGATTTTCAGAATTTTACGACTCTTACCCAAGACCAGATGAAATCCATCTGGGATTTCAATTGTAAAGATCCTTTCTCCTTTTTAGGCATTCACGCTCTGGAAACAGACCGAGGTCTCAAAACAGTCATTCGCGTATACCTGCCTGGTGCAGCCTTCATCAGCGGTGAATCGGTAGAACCCGAAATCATCTATTCCGAAACAAAAGAACAAGCGCCCTCCAAATCGGCCAAGTCATCCAAAAAAACTTCTAAAAAGAAAACGGCAAAATCGGCTAAATCAGAAGAACCAGAAGCAAAAAAATTCGTTTTTGACTTTGTAAAGGTCAGTGACACGGGATTCTTTGAAGCTACTCTCGATCTCGAATTCCAGCCATTCTTCTACAAACTCTTTATCACGCTCGATAATGGAGTCAAATACACCGTTGTCGATCCATATGCCTTTATGCCCGTTCTTTCCGATTTTGATTGCCACTTGATCAAAAACGGAACTCACTACGAACTCTACCGCAAACTCGGCGCGAATGTTATCCGTCACCAGGGATTCGATGGCATACAATTCGCCGTATGGGCTCCGAATGCGAAGAGCGTTGCCCTCGTCGGCAATTTCAACAGTTGGGACGGACGCCGCCACCCGATGCGCATGATAGGCTCCTCCGGTATCTGGGAAATTTTCATCCCGGAACTCGGCGAAAATGAGCTATATCGCTATGAAATACACGCACAGGATGGACGCCTCCTGACCAAATCCGACCCGCTCGCCAAATTAAGCGAACTCCGCCCGGCAACGGCATCCATAACCACGCACCTCGATGGTTACAAGTGGGATGACAAACTCTATATGGACACGCATTATTCCACGCGAGTTTTCGGCAGCCCGATGAATATCTACGAAGTGCATGCAGGTTCTTGGGAACGCGATCCTAACAATCCGGACAGGTTCCTCTCCTGGAATGAACTCGCAGATAAACTCATTCCTTACCTCAAGGATATGGGTTACACTCACGTTGAATTCTTGCCTATTGCAGAACACCCGCTCGACGAATCGTGGGGTTACCAAGTAACGGGATATTACTCCCCTACCAGCCGTTTCGGAACGCCCGATGAATTCCGCAGCTTTGTAGACCTCTGCCACCAAAACGAAATCGGAGTCATCCTCGACTGGGTTCCTGCCCACTTTCCCAAAGATTCCTACGCTCTCGGCCGCTTTGACGGCACAGCCTGCTATGAACACGCAGACCCGCGCCAGGGCGAGCATCCGGATTGGGGCACCTACATTTTTAACTTAGGTCGCAAAGAAGTTTCGAACTTCCTCATCTCCAACGCAATGTACTGGCTCCGCGAATTCCATTGCGATGGTCTCCGCGTGGATGCCGTGGCGAGTATGCTCTACCTTGACTATGGTAAAAAAGATGGTCAGTGGGTGCCTAACAAGGATGGCGGCAACATCAACTATGACACCTTGGAATTCTTAAAGCATTTGAACAGCATCATGGGGCGTCTTGCACCTCATGCGATTCTCATTGCCGAAGAAAGCACTAGCTTCCCCTGCATTACCCGCCCGCCGGAACGCGGCGGACTCGGCTTCCATTACAAGTGGAATATGGGCTGGATGAACGATTTTCTGAGCTATATGAAGCACGAACCGATTCATCGCAAATACCATCACAATCTTCTCACATTCAGTATGATCTATGCCTACTCCGAAAACTTCATTTTGGTATTGAGCCATGACGAAGTCGTTCACGGAAAAGGCAGCATGCTCGGAAAGATGCCGGGCGACAACTGGCAGAAATTTGCAAACCTCCGTCTCGCTTATTCCTTCCAATTCGCACACCCGGGAAAGAAGCTCAACTTTATGGGCAATGATTTCGGCCAATACCGCGAATGGAATGAAAAACAGTCCCTCGACTGGCATTTGCTCTCTTGGGAAACACACAGCAAACTTCACGAGATGTTCAAAACGCTTTCTCACATCTACAAAAACGAAAGCGCCCTCTGGGAAGTAGACCATGCCCCCGCCGGTTTTGAATGGATCTGGTGCGATGATGCGAACAACTCCATCGTGAGCTTTGTGCGCAGGGACGATCACGGAGCAATGGTGCTCTGCGTATTCAACTTTACGCCTGTGCCCCGCACGCCTTACCGCATCGGCTCTCCAGGCCGTGGAAAATGGAAAGAAATTTTCAACTCCGATTCTTCCCTCTGGGGTGGCGGAAACATCGGCAACGCAGGTGAAGTCAGCACGGATGACATCCAATGGCAGAACCGCCCCTGGAGCCTCAATATTCAACTACCGCCTCTCGCCGCAGTCTACTTCAAATATATGGGTAGCGGGAAATAACAACAATTAAAAGCAAAAAA
>JALNVO010000054.1 GCA_023231365.1 Fibrobacteraceae bacterium
AATATTTGAGTCTGGTTTTGGAAGAAAATAATCCAGGATTATTACTGAGTGCAATTGGGCAGATTGCAAAAGCACGTGGGATGGCAAAAATAGCTGCTGATTCCGGTTTGGGAAGAGAAAGTTTATACAAAGCATTAAATGAAAATGCCCAACCGAGATTTGATACGATTATGAAAGTTTTGGGTGCGATGAATATAAAAATGAAATTTGCGCCAGTGATAAAGAAAAGAAGAAAGACAATAATAAAGAAAAGAACTGTTGTCTAACCATCGCTGAACCCGACGGCGCGCGTCTTCCGCTCCCTCCGCGGCGGCAATTCGCCTAGGCCGGGAACGCCCGGAAACCGGACGACGGGCTCATGCGTTCCCGGAGGCTCATTGCACCGGCCCCGCGGGAAATGTAGATTTGGAACGCTTGTAAACGCGAGGTTTGACTCGATTTTGAATTTCTGGGGGGTGATTAAATTCTTGTTTTGGGCGCTAGGAAAAGCGTTGCTTTTTTGTGCAGCGCGCAATTTGCTTCTGAGTGTGCGCATTTCGGGGCGGGTTTGCTTCTTTGAAGGTCTCCTCATTTCCGTTTTTTTATCTTTTATACGAAAAAGGCTGCGGGGAAGTGCTTCGTGTGCCTTGTTCGCTGTTTTTTTGAATATGAAGGAACTATGGCAAATCGTGTTGTGATCGGCTCTCAGTGGGGCGATGAAGGTAAGGCTAAGATTGTTGATTTCTTGACGCTTGATGCGGATGTGATCGTGCGTTTTCAGGGCGGCGCGAATGCCGGCCACACAGTTGAAGTGGGCGATAAGAAGTTCGTGTTCCATTTGATTCCGTCGGGCATTATGCACCCGACAAAGGTTTGCGTGGTGGGTAACGGCGTTGTGCTAGATCCTATCCAGACATTGAACGAGATCGCGGATTTGCACAATAAAGGGATTAATCCGGAAGGTCGCCTTTTTATTGCGGACAATGCACACGTTGTGCTGCCGTATCATTCGGCTCTTGACCGTGCGAAGGAGAAGAAGGCGGGCAAGGCGGCTATCGGTACGACTGGCCGAGGCATTGGTCCTTGCTACAGTGACAAGGTGAACCGCATCGGCGTCCGCGTGGGCGATCTGCTCGATGAAAAGGAACTCCGCCCGAGAGTCGAGGCAATGGCGAAGGTCCATAACGAAGAGTTCCGCATGATGTTCGATGCTCCGGAGATTGATCCGGAGCAGGTGATCAAGGATTATCTCGCGCTCGGACAGAAGATCAAGCCGTTCGTGCGCGATGTGAGCGATTTCCTGTTCGCGCAAGTGAAGGCCGGGAAGCGTTTGATTTTCGAGGGTGCGCAGGGCACGATTCTCGACGTGGATCACGGGACGTATCCGTTCGTGACTTCGAGCAATACGGTTGCGGGTTATGCGGCTTGCGGTTCGGGCCTCGGGCCTACGGCGATCGATCAAGTGGTCGGCGTGGTGAAGGCCTATACGACCCGCGTGGGCAATGGCCCGTTCCCGACGGAACTTCTGGACGCGACGGGTGATAAGCTCCGCAAGATTGGCAACGAGTACGGTGCGACGACGGGTAGAAACCGCCGCTGCGGTTGGTTCGATGCTCCGGTTGTCCGCAAGGCGGCTGTGGTGAACGGGCTTACGCATTTGGCGATTACGAAGCTCGATGTGCTCGATACGTTCGATGAAATTCAGATTTGTACGCATTACGAATGCGATGGTGAAAAACTGGATTTGATCCCAAATCAACTTTCGAAGGTTTCCCGCTGCACTCCTGTATATGAGACGATGCCTGGCTGGAATGCTTCTACGACCGCTTGCCGTTCCTGGGACAGCCTCCCGGAGAACGCGAAGAAGTACTTGATGCGGATGTCTGAACTCGTGGGCGTGAAGATCGGTATGATTTCGATCGGCGCAAAACGGGACGAAAGCATCATCATCGATATGGATTAGTTTAAGTTAGAGGTAATTGTTTATGGCGGATAAAACAGTTGTAGACCTTCTCAAAGGCGTGGATCTTTTTTCTGAGCTCAAGGAAGATCAGCTGGATCAGCTGGCTTCTTTGGTGATTTCGAAGGATTTTGCCCGCGATGAGACCATCATCCTTGAAAAAGATGAATCGGTTCAGGCGCTCTTTCTCATTGCAGAAGGAGATGTCAAGGTTTATATGACTGGTTCGGATGGCAAGGAGACTATCCTCACGCTCCTTTCCCGCGGAGATTTTTTTGGTGAAATGTCTCTCATCGATGGAGAACCCCGTTCTGCATCGGTGAAAGCGGTAACCCCGACTAAGCTTCTCATCATCCGCCGTGAACATTTTCTTGAACTTTTAAAAACGACGCCGGAACTTGCGACGGGACTTTTGATCCAAATGTCCCGCAGGCTCCGCAATGCGAATCGGCAAATCGGTTCTCTAGCGACGATGTCCGTGTATGGACGTGTCGCCGGCACGATTTTAAGCCTTGTCGAAGATCGCGGTGTCCGCATCCACGGCAACAATGGGGAAATGGTTACGGTCATCCGCAACCGTCCTACGCAGCAACAATTGGCAGAAATGTCGGGAACGACTCGCGAAACGGTGAGCCGCGTCTTTTCTTCCCTGGTGAAGAATGGGACAATTTCCGTGATGGGAAAAGATCTCGTAATTGCAGAAGAGAGCCGGCTCCACGAGACGGATTCTAAGGAATGATATGAATTTAGACAAAGAAAAGCTCAAGGAAAATTTGAAAGAAAATGCCCTTCGGGCCCGCGATTACGCCCATTCGACGTTTGAAACGAAACCTTGGGTTTATGCGGCTTTTCTCCTGATAGTTATTTTGTTTCTCTGCGTTGGAATTTTTGATAAGATCGTAATGCCGATTGTGGCCGGTAAATTGTCCAGTGAAATTGAAGTTCCAAATGTAGTGGGATTAGATTCTGCTTCCGCTGTTGCGGCAATTAAGAAGGCCGGTTTTGGCGTTGCCTGGACTCCCGATAGGCAGTTCAGCAATACGGTTGAAGCAGGGCTCGTGATGAATCAGGTCCCATCGGCGCTCCGCAAGGCGAAGCCCGGTAGGACAATACGCATGACTGTGTCCGAGGGCCTTCACCAATTTTCAGTTCCTGAACTTTATGGGAAGAGCGCTAAGGAAGCTGAAATTTCAATTGAACGTGCAGGTTTGGTTTTTGGTCGCATCATTGAAACTCCGGATCCAAAACTTCCGAAAAATGCTGTCGTGCGCACGAGGCCTTCTGAAGGCTCTGTGGTACATGGCGGAGACAAGGTCGATGTGTTTATTTCTTCTGGTGCGCATGGAGCCCGGGTTCTTCTTCCCGATGTAAAAGATCTTTCGATGGAAGATGCCGTTCAACAGTTAGAAGATGTCGGCTTTGTTATTGGAAGAATCACAAGAGAAAAAATTTCAGGCGAAGAATCCGGCAAGGTTCTTTTTCAAGATCCTGCTGCGGGCGATTCCCTGCCCGCGGGAACGAAGATTAATCTGAACGTCGTCGACTAGAGGTGCTGATGTCCTTACGTCCTTTGAAATTGGCTATTTGTATTTGCTTTGTCTTTGGCCTTGCGGCATGCAGCAGTTCAAAGGGAAATGTACAGACTGTAGATCCCGTTGTTTCCACTGCGCCTTCAGGGATGGTTCTCGGTCATCGTCAAGCTTTTATAGATAGCGCCACTTTGGTGCGGCTGGAAATCGCCCACGGTTCTTTTTTGCGCGCGTTGGCTCTGGAATCCCAATCGGAGTATCAGCTCGCGGAACAATTCATGCGCCATGCTTATGAATCGGATCCGTCTAGCCGGTTTCTCGCGTTTTCCCTTGTAGAATTGATGGAAATGCGGGGCGCTTCTGCGGAGGCTCTTAAACTTGCCGAGACGGCAAAAAAATTGAAAGGCGTGGAAACGAGTTCCCAATGGGCTCTGCTCGGCCGTCTTTATAGCGAGAGTTCCAATTTGGACAGCGCCCTTGTCTATTACAAGAAAGCCGTGGATTCCAATGAGCAAAACTTGCGGGCGGTATACGAATATGCCCTGCTGCTAGAAATCGCACACGATTATGATGAATTGATGAAAGTATATGCGACTCTTCTTCCGCAGATCGGTTTTCCGCAATCCATGATGGACCGGGAACTTTCTCTTTTGAATGTGGCGGGGAAGGACTCCTTGATGGCGGAATTGTTGCTTTCTGCGTATGAATCGAATGGAGATGCTAAGTATTTAACAGAACATTCAAGACTTCTTTTCAAAATGAAAAAATACGAGGATGTCCTTCTAGATGTAGAGAGAATGAAGACGGATTCCTTAAATGATTCCCTTGCGATGACTTTTATGATGTCTGCGTTTGTTGAACTTGGACGGAATACGGAAGCCCTGGATTCCTTGCGGGCCCGCTATTCTAGAGGACCGAAGGATAGTTACGTTTTGATGAAAATAGCCCTTTTGGAAACGAAGTTGAACGACCGCGACAAGGCGAAGTCGGATTGGAATAAATTGAAAGAGGATCCGGAATTTGGGGCAGACGCCAATGCGATGCTCAGTTCTTATTATTGGGAAGATGGCGATTCTTCGAATTCCTTGAAATATATGGAAAAGGCGTATTCCCTCGCTCCTTCCCGATATGGAGAGAATATGGCGACGCGGTATGCGTCCGAGGGCCATTATAAAAAGGCTTATGCCGTATTGGATTTCCTTTTGAAAGATAGGGCCGAGTTGGATTCTTTAGCGGAGGCTTCCAAACTCCGTGAGAATGTCGATTTAGATAAAGTAAGCAAAGTAAAGAGGTCCATTGCTTTTCAGATGGCGGAGTTCCATTATATTTATGGTTATGTGCAATTGGTAAATGCTGAAGCTTGGGAACGCGTTCCGACAACTAAGGCTAAGTTGGATTCTGCTTTTGCTATCCGGAGGAAAGCGGAATCTCATTTTGGATCGTCTATCAAATTAGGCGGAGAAACGCTGAATCTGCTTTTCAGTATGGGTGCAAATCTTTTGGCTCTGGGAAAAGTGGATTCCTCCATTGTCGTATTTAAAAAACTTTTTGCACAGGATCCTAAAGATGCGATGGCACTCAACCATCTTGGATATTTCTTAGTGGATCTAAACCGCAATTCTAAGGAAATGGAATGGGGCGCTTCGCTGATTGATTCTGCGCTTAAGCTTGACTCGGACAATGTGGCCTATTTGGATTCTAAAGGTTGGGCTTTGTATCGGAAAGGCCAGTTTGAAGAAGCTCTTAAAATTATGGAAGACGTGGAAAAAAGGGCTGTTGAAGTCGAAGGGATGCTGAACCAGGATACATCTATTTATTCTCATTTGGCTGCGATTTGCGATGCTCTTTCGCTGAATTCCCGCGCGATGAACTATTATAAGAAAGTCCTTGCCATTGATCCCCAGAATGTTTTGGCCAAGGAAAGAACCAAGGCTTTGGAAGCTTCTGGAAAAGCGAATTGAAATATTTCTTTTCTTTTATTTGCTTTGTCTTTGTGTCTTCCTTTGTCTTAGAGGGATGCGCAGGACCTCATTTGATAAAAGGGCCCACATCTGAAAATTCAGCTTATCCCGATAGCCTTAAAGCGAAGTTTACGTTGAGCGTAGAAGATCCTCTCCGGGGGGGGCAAATGCTATCCGGCGTGCTTTTTGCGGTCCCTTATAAACGCTACCGTATGGAACTTTCCGGTCCCATGGGAATCGGTGTCGGCTCTGTGCTTTGGTCGGATTCCGGTTGGACTTTTGTTCTTCCGCAACAGAAAAAATATATCAGGGGCAAAGGCTATCTTTTGGGCGGTTTTGCGGGCATTCCTTTTTTTGACATTCATCAGGTAGCTTCCGCTTTCTGGGGGGAACTCTTGCCGCGAGACCGGTCTATTCAATTGTCTAGCGATTCTGCCGGGTTGAAAGTCCTAAAAGGGAAAGATGCCCAAGGGATCGCTTTTGAAGCGTTAAAGGATAAAAATGGCCGGGTAGTATGCGTTTCCCGCGGGGGAATGGGTTCTTATGAATTTGATGTCTTTGCCGATTTTGATGGCTTAGTGGTTCCTATGGAAATTAAGGCTTATAGTGGATCCCGGAAAGTTCTTTCTTTGCATATAAAGAGCATAAAGAAGAATGTACCTTGGAGTGCGGGGACCTGGCGCTTGCCTGTTCCCGATAGTTACGAACCTTTAGAAGAATAGGATTTTGTAGTTTTAGAATATGAAAAGACTTTTCTTTTTTGCATTTCTTTTGGCTTTTGGAGTCCCGGCTTTTGCTGGAGACACTCTTGAAATTTTTGCGCTCCGCGTTCAGTTCAAAGAAGAAGCGACGGACAATTCGCTTACGACGGGATCTGGTCTTTTTGATTCGGATAAGGACACGTCCAATGCCAATTACAGTCTGGATCCATCGGGCCATAGGGCGAGTGCTGCTTATTGGCAAAAGCACTTCGCCTTTGCCAATGCATATTATAATGCGGTAAGCCGAGGAAATTTGACGATCGTTGCGAGGATCTTTCCAAGCGGCAAACCTTATACGCTAAACCATTACATTATCGATTACAACCGCACGACTAAGAAAAAAGGGGAAAAGACTGCTGAATTTGACGAGGCGCGCAGCCGGGATTATATGAACTTTATATGGGATGCCGTAACCGAAGCGAATAGCTTTTCTGATACGCTGGATAATCCCTTTAAGGTGCCGCAGCCGATATCGCCGAACAAGAAACGCGCCTATATGATTATTCACGCGGGAGCTAGCCGCTTGGTGGATGGCGGCAGTATGGGTACGAAGAATGCGGATACTCAGGGCGATTTTATGGATGTGTTTGTCGTTCGGGACTATTGGTCTTACTTGGATTCTACGGATACGGAAAGAGCCTGTGCTAGAGATCGGAATGGAATGATTCTCAAGGGCTCTACGCTCGACACGCTCCGCACGATTATGGTAACGAGCGAAACCGCTTCTCAAGATGGGCTCAATTGGGGCATTAACGGCGTGATTGTGAATCAGATTGGACGCTCCATTGGAATGCCGAATTCTTACGACGTGGTGAAGGGCATTTCTCGCTTGGGCTATTTTGATGTAATGGATTTTGCGGGTTATAACGCCGGCAATGGCTTTTTCCCGGTATTGCCTTCGGCGTGGATGCGTTCCTATATGGGATGGTCCAATGTGAAGACCGTCTATCCTCCGTCCAAGGGAAGTCTTTCTGTGAATTTATCGACGGCTGGTGCCGGGGCGGGAACGGAAATTGTCAAAGTGCCGCTTACGTCGAATGAATACTTGCTTTTGGAAAATCGCGAGCGATCCCAAGGCGATTCGGCAAAAATTACAGTTTCTTATGTGCCAGCTTCCGATGTGTCTGCGGAATCGGATTATGAAGTGCGGACCAAGACTTATCCGGTGGACAGCCTTTTTATCGCATTCCAGGACAGTATCTGCGATACACTGGGAAAATGCAAGAAGAATGCAAATAAGTTAAGCGGTATCATAGTGAACGTATCTTCTTTTGATGCCGGGCTCCCGTCGAGCGGCGTTGCTGTATGGAAGGTAAATGATTGGTATTTGAAGGAATCGCTACCGTATGGCGTGACGAACTTTTGGGGCGGCGATACTCTACGCGATCATCAATATGGAATCATGCTTGCAGAAGCAGACAATATATTGTCAATAGGAAAAACTTTTCAAAATTCGCTAGGCGAAGATACATACGATTATGGATCTGGAGCGGATCTTTTGCCGCATCTCCGCGTGGGAAAGAAATCCCCCAAGGATACTGTTTGGAGTATAGAACCGTCAGGATATGGAAATACGCAGACGACTTCGGGCGGCTACACGGGCATTACGGTTTCCGCAGCTTTGGCCAAGAAAGCGCATCAGGAAAAAGCGTATAACTCCTTTATGGGAGATAGCGTCCTGAATTTTGTCGCTTCGACGATTCCCGTTTCTATCGCTTGGGCAAACAACAGCATTGCCGGTTCGGAATTCCCAAAAATTGTCGGAGGAACTTCTGTTCCGCGGAATGTCCTCGCTTTGGATTACCCTCCGGATATGTCTATCGGCGATGGCGAAAAGCTTCTCGTATTTGCTTCTTCGGATGGTACCTTGCAAGCGATCTCTGCCCGCGGCGATAGCTTGATTGCAAGCGATACGTCCGTTGTGATAAAAAATGTTTCGTCTGCCTCGGATTCTTTGGAGAAAGTTTCGCTTTACCGGTTGGGCAGCTCTTATGGGCCCCTAGTGGGACTTGCTTCTGTAGGCGATACTATTTTCAGTGTCCACAAAGGCAGGGGCCTTGCTAAAACGGTGCTTTCTTCGGATATAGACCTCTTGAAATACGATCGTTCCCTTCTTTCGCTGAAGAATCTTTCTGTCGGGCCAATGATTCTTTCCGGTTCTGTTTTTATTGCGGATAGCATTGCTTTATACAAAGTAAATTCTTCCGATATGTCAAAGCGGGATTCCATTCTTTTCCCTAGTGGATTTGTCCCGCAAGATATGGCGCTTTGCTCGGAAGGTGGGCAAGAAAATATTGCACTTGTAGGCAAGAATGCTAAGATTGCCCTTTACAGGAGCGCTTCGGGAAGTGTGGAAATGCTTCCTTCTCCTGAGATCAAGAATAAAGGCCTTGCCAGTGTGGAAAAGCAGAGTTTCCATGTCGCCTGTGCGGATTTTGACCGCGACGGGACTTCTGAAATGTTCCTTTTGGGAAGCCGGGGCTATATGGCAATTGTCCGGGCGAATGATTCTGCGACAGTTCTTGTTTCCCCAAAATCCTTGAAACGGGGCGGGGATGGAAAGTCCTTCTTTTATGATGAAAGCTCTCCGATAGCAATTGGCGATGTAAATGGCGACGGTTACCCAGATGCGGTAATTCTCGGCTACAATCTTTTGTATGTAGTAGACAAGTCCGGTGTCGTACTTTCTGGTTTCCCGGTAACGATTACCAAGAATTTGCCGGAATATCAATTTCTTTCGGATCCTTTAATTGTCGATGTCACGGGCGATACTATTCCAGAAATTCTCGTAGGAACGAATGGCGGGCTTTTGATGGCGTTTAATTCCAAGGGAAAGCAAATAACAAACGGATTTCCTCTGTCGGCGGGTTCCTTTGAATATGGCGATACAGCAGTTCCCATGTCTTTTGTCGTCGCAGATGCTATTGACTCTCTTTCTGGCCCGGAGCTCTATGCTTCTCATCGGAATACGGCTCTCGGATTTAGACTTGCGAAGACTAAAACTGGTGCAGAATCTTCTGCTGCCGCTTGGGCTATTCCTGGCAACGGAAACGCCCGGCTCAATTATTTTGATGCGTCCAAGTTGAAGACTCCTGCGGCAAACGATTCTACGGCAACAATCGGCGAATTTTTCCTCTATCCCAACCCGATCCGCGGAGGTGTTGCCAGCGCGCGGCTTTCTCTTGGAATGGATGCCAAGTCTGGGACCCTTGAATTCTTTGACATCACGGGGCTTTGCGTGTATTCCCAAAAGTTGGGCGCGCTTTCCAAGGGCTCCAATCAAATTGACCGCATGGATGTTTCCAAGTTGGGGAGTGACGTCTATACGGTGCGATTAAAAGTGAATTTCACTTCGGGAAAGAAAAAAGAGAAGTTCTACCGCGTCGGGGTCATCCGGTGAATTTTTTAAAATGGGTTTTGCTTAGTTTATTCTCGATAATTTTTGCTGCATGTACGGCAACGGTTTCGCCTTCCGACCAAGAGTGCGATACTTGTTCCTTGCAGGGCTCTTCCGCAGTGTCTTCTTCATCGAAGTCTTCTTCTTCGTTTGCCTTATCAGATACGCTCGATTTGCAATGGGCTTCCGTTGCTTCGGGCGTGTGGACGAGAGGAGTTTCTACCATTGCGCAAAGCGAATTTAAAATCGCCACTTCGGAAGTGACGCAGGCGGATTATGAGGCCGTAATGGATACTCTCCCACCACAGCTTGTTGCGGGAGATTCTTTCCCTGTGGCGAATGTATCTTGGTATGAAGCCGCTCTTTTTTGCAACGCGCTTTCCAAAGACCTCGGGCTCGATACTGCGTATATTTATAACACTCTTTCTACGGGGAATGTCCTTGTAAATGTATCCGTCAATTATACGGCAAAAGCAGTGCGTCTCCCGACAGAAGCGGAATGGGAATATGCCATTCGCGCAGGTACTACAACGGTTTATTATTGGGGAACGAAGACGGCTTCGAATTATGCGCAATATGGGTTGACGGGTGGTTACAAGAAAATCGCGCAAAAAACACCGAATGCCTGGAGCTTGTATGATATGGCGGGAAATGTGAGCGAATGGTGCTCTGATTGGTATGCTGCGTATGGTACAGATGCAAAATTGACGAATCCGACGGGGGCATCGACGGGGCTCAAAAGAGTATTCCGCGGGGGTTCTTGGAATTCTACGGCATCCGGACTAGCTTCCAGTGAACGCAGCTCGGCAATCCCGGAAGCTGCCGCCAATACACGGGGCTTCCGAGTCGTCCTTTTTGGAGGAATATGAAAAAATTATTTGCCATTCTCGTCTGTTTTCTGATTTTTGTGTCCTGTTCCAAGAAGAGCGATCAAAAAGAAACCCAAATGGCGGAACTTTCGAACCTGCCGAAGCTCGCTCCGGTGGAAGTTCCCAAAGGGGTGACGGGCACTTATGTGGGAGAACTCCCTTGTGATGAATGTGATCACCGAAGTGTTGAAATGACTCTAGACAGTACGGGCTCTCTGGTGATTAAGGAAGCGCTTGATAAAAGCGCCCCTATAATAAGCAAGGCCACCTATAAGGACAGCTCTAGCTATGTGATAGTCCGGTTCAATGATGGCAAACGCTTCTGGGCGTTTAAAAATAACAAGGGAACGTCGTTAATTTATCTCAATATAGATGGCAAACCCTATATGGACGATACGGAAGAGCCCTACCAACTTTTCCGCATATTGAATAAGCCTTCGGCAAAGGAATGATATGATTACGTTTGCGCGCGCTGTCCGGGAAGCTTTACCGCATGGACTCGATGGCCTTCCACTGTCATCAATTTCTCTTCTGGATTATAAAGATGAATTGGAAGTGAAGCGGAATGCGTTTCAGGCCTTTTGCGAACAGAACGGACTTCCTCCTTTTGAATCGGATGTTGTCGCAAGTCCGCTTCCTCGCGGATATCGCACGACGACAAAGCGCCGTGCTTCATTTGAAAGGGGCGTTTTTAAATTGTCTTTTGCAGAAGATACAGAAGAGAATACTGCTTTTTCCGAAAGTCTAGAGCCCGCGGAACATTTGGCGATCTATGATTTCGTTGAAAATTTTCTGTCCAAGCCCGCATTTAAAATTCTTGCGGAATCTTTGAATTGGGTCATTCTCCGTGGTTCATACAAAAAAAGATCTGTCATATTTAATGTGTTTCAGATGGATGCAGGCGTTGTCCGCAAGCTCAAGCTGATTTCGGCTCATTTGCAGGCGTCAGAATTTGCAGTCATTTCTGCGCATGTCTACTACGACCCGACGCATTCCGATTATTATCTGGAAGCAATGCGCCCCACGGATTCTTTGGCTTTCAAGACTCTTTACGGTCCAAAGGATCTATCGCTGGATTTAGGCGCCTTCCGCTTAAAGTATCCCGTAACAGGCTTTAGCCAGATCAATGAATCACAGATACCCAATTTCTTGAGCTCTGCTGCGGAACTTTTGAAGCCCGCCCCGGATGAGGCTCTCCTTGATTTATATTGCGGTTATGGCCTGTTTTCCTTTGGAATTGGGGCAAATGCCAAATCTACTTTGGGCATCGAATGGGAAGGCCTTTCTATCGAATACGCAAAAGCGAGCGCCAAATTTTTGAAACGGATGAATGCCCGTTTTCTTGCGGGTTCCATTAATTCTGAATTTGTGGAACATTCTATTCCAAAGGAGTTCGCTCCAGAAGTGATGCTTTTGGATCCGCCTCGCAAGGGTACGGAACCGGGTGTCATCGCGGCTCTTGCCAAGCGAAATCCGCGTCGGGTTCTCCATGTTTTCTGCGGTACGGATGAAATCCCGCGCGCGATGAATCAATGGCGTCTCGCGCATTATAAAATAATGCAAATGCGGGTTTTGGATTTGTTCCCCGGAACGCCTCATTTAGAAACGATGGTTCTTTTGGAAAAAGCCTGACTTTTCTGTAAAAATCGGCTGTTGAACGCGCTTTTATGTCGATCTTTCCGCGTTTGCTAGGCCATTCCAAGAGACTTTCTGGATCGATGCGTATTGTGGGCAGTTCACTTTCTGTTCCGGTTTCAAAAAAAGGAACGTTTGCATTTGACTCTATTCCTCCAGGGGATCTGTCTATAGTTTATTCTTCGGCAAATATTCCTCAGGCCCGTTTTAAGTTCAGTACGATTGATTCCCGCGATATAATTGCCGTGGAAACCTATATTCCCGAGTCGCCTAAAGATGTAGAATGGGCGCATCCTGCTTGTCAGCTACTTTTTCTTCAGCGTATTTCTTTGTATAGTATGAATTTTTCTTTTTTCTGTGGGGATGATGGACAAGAGTATCTTTCTGTTATCGTTATGTATCCCCATAATATAAGCGATGAATTTTACAATAGAAAAGTCTAGAAGTTGTTGGCGTTCTTGGGCTTGAAGCAAATAGAGATAGTTACTTTATAATCATACAAGCAAACACATTATACAGAGAGCGCCCCTTTTTGCGCGACATGGAATTGATGATTGCGTTTGCATTCAAAACCACCGGCGAGTCCGGAGGTCCCGTTTAGCCTTTTCTCGGTTCTATCCCCGACATACGGAAAATTCCTTGGCTACATTTGTTTACTACGTAAACATTAACCTCGGCTCAGCAATATTCGTGCAAGCACGACTGCAGCATTCGCCGCATGATTGATTGGAACTCGGGTCAGCCAACTGCATCACAAAGAACCAAAGGATCACAGATGAATAATAGCAATAATCACACGCTGGCCCATACGACGTGGAATTGCAAGTATCATATCGTTTTCGCCCCCAAGTTCAGG
>JALNVO010000055.1 GCA_023231365.1 Fibrobacteraceae bacterium
CCTGCGGGGCCGGACTAGAGTCCGGCTCTTCGAACCCTGACGTTCCCCCAAGGGAACCGGTTTCTCGTTGTTGCGGTGTCACGTTGTTCCTTCCTCACCCCTGCGGGGCCGCACTAGAGTCCGGCTCTTCGAACCCTGACGTTCCCCCAAGGGAACCGGATTCTCGTTGTTGCGGTGTCACGTTGTTCCTTCCTCACCCCTGCGGGGCCGCACTAGAGTCCGGCTCTTCGAACCCTGACGTTCCCTGGAGGGAGCCCTTCTCGTCATAAAAATGAATTTTTAGAGGTACCCGTAAATCAATCTTCAAGCGAATATGCAACGCTCGTTACTACGCGCACCTGCTTAATGTAAGGTGTAGACATATCGCGGTCTTCAATTGAAAATTGTCCCTGAGTCGCCCAGCGGATTTTACCGAGCTTACTTTCGGAATCCTTCGCAAACTTCTCAGCGGCAGCGCGGGCATTGCGGGTTGCATCTTCAATCATTTTCGGTTTAATATCGTTTAATTTGGTATAAGAATACACAACGGCTCCTTCATAGCCAAACTCAGGGCCGCTATTCGAAGTACTGAGGGCAATTCCCTTATTGATAAGTTCGGCCTGCTCGGAAATCGCTTTACGGACAAGATCCACCTTATCAGAAGCAACGGTCATTGTGGATTGCACATTGTAACGAAAAGCGGAATGATTTTCAGAATACTTCTGCGCTTCCATATCCATCACATCGGGAGCCGAAACGCTTACTTCTTCTTCTGAAATTCCGTGATCCTTCAAGAATTTATAAATCACCGTATTTTTGTCCTTAATAGATGCGTACACCTGGGAGAGGTCATTACCGAGTTCATTATAGGACAAATGCCATATTACGCGATTTGCAGGCACTTCCATTTCGGCAAGCCCCCGAACTTGTACCAAACGGTCCTTTTCGCAGAAAGTAATGAATGCCGAATGAAGAAGGACTCCAAGTATAACGACAGAAAGTGCAAGGATAATGGATTCCTTGATATAGTTTTTCATACCGACTCCTTTTTTACAAATTACAAAGCCTCCACTCAAAGAGCAGAGACTTCATGATAAAAATACCAAAAGCCATCTTGTTGAAAAGACGGCTTTTTTCACTAGAATTCGATAAAATTAAATACCGAGTTCTTGAACGACAGCGTATATGCCGCGCTTGGTAATAGTGCGAATACCCGCAGTGCTTACGCGGATGGTGACCCAGCGGTCTTCTTCAGGAACATAGAAACGCTTCGCCTGAAGGTTAGGCATCTGCTTGATAAGTTTCTTCCTGTTAGAGTGAGAAACTTGGTTGCCAACGAGACCGGCTTTTCCGGAAACTTCACAAATACGGCTCATACAAAACTCCGTGTTTAATGGGCACAACATTAGTTAATTTGAAGAATTCCGTCAAGTAGAAAGTTCCGGTGGAAGTTGAAACTTTACTTGCTCTCTCATAGTAACCCAGTTTATGACCTCAACTTCTGGAAATTTCCATTGCATCCAAGCCACGACCTCTTGAACAAGGTCTTCTGGAGCACTGGCACCACTGGAAAGCCCAACGGAGTCAATTCCATCGAACCATTCCAATTTAAGGTCTGCGACGCTAGCAATAAGCCTAGAAAGGATTCCATGTTCCGTGCCAAGTTCGCTTAAACGGCTGGAATTTGAAGAATTTTTGGCGCCCACCACTAAAAGCAACTGCACTTTTGAACAGATTTCCGATACGGCGGCTTGACGATTCCCCGTTGCATAGCACAAATCGCCGCGTTCGGGCCCTAAAATCTTGGGGAATCTACTATGCAAAGCCCTAATAATATTCTTAGTTTCTGCCACAGAAAGAGTTGTCTGCGTAATATAAGCGAGCAGTTCTTCATTTTCAAAGGACAGCGTTTCTACATCCGACACATTGCGGATAACGGTGATAGCTCCTCTCGGAAGCTGCCCTAAAGTTCCTTCCACTTCGGCATGCCCAGAATGGCCAATTAGAATAATATGACGACCCGCATCAAAATGACGTTTGGCACTGGAATGGACGCGCTTTACCAGCGGGCATGTGGCATCCAACACCCGCAGGTGCCGGGTTTCCGCTTCTTTATAAACGCTCTCCGCCACACCATGCGCAGAAAAAATGACTGTTGAATTTTCAGGAATCTGATTCAATTCTTCTACAAAAATTGCCCCCTTCGCGCGCAATCTATCTACAACAAAAAAATTGTGAACTATTTCATGGCGAACATAAATAGGAGCTCCAAATTTTTGGAGAGCGCCGTCAACAATATGGATGGCCCGATCCACTCCGGCACAAAAACCTCTAGGATTTGCTAGATAAAGCTGTTTCATTCCGATTTAAGAGTCTGTTTGACAAAGGCAACAAACCCAGCATAAGAAGCGAGAATCTTTTCGCGCTCGTGATTGAGAAAACCGGAGACAACACTAACATCCGGAATAGAACGCGCATCGTAATTCATAGGAGAATCAATTTTAGCAATTGCCCCCTCCCGGAGAAGAGCTTCAATAGAAGCCTGTTGCCCGCGGGAATAAGGCCCGACACAAGTAGCAACGCCCATCTGCAGGGGTTCCCAAAAATCATGGATACCGAGCGTGCGGACAAAAGACCCGCCGATGACCGCCGTTTTGGACGTTCCAAGTATTTCCTGAATTTTTCCATAGCTTGTGACAACAGAAACAGCCCCTTTTTGAACAGAAGGCCATTCCAAAACGACCACATCCATATCCTGGAGCTGATCTCTGAATTTAGGAAGTTCGTCTATAAATCGAGGAACAATCACTACGGCTTCCTTGCGCTTCATTGCTTGGGTAAGCATACGCTCAAGACTCGCCCATTCGCTAAAATGAAACGACAAAAAAGCGGTATCTACGGATGGCGATTCCGGAGCCACAACTTCTTTCTGCGCACGGGCCCAAGCAAGGAGCTTCCAATCGCCACCAATGATAGTCTTGGCCGGAACCGAATAATCTCCGGCAGAAACGAAACGCGTCAAATCAGCACCAGTCTGCATACTCACAAAACCAATCGCGCGAAGTTCGTCCGTATCCAAACAACGATAGAAGCGCCCAGAAACAAGGGCAACCGTAGGATACGCAGAACGTGCCCGCATAGAAGCCAAATAACCCGGCCATAATTCATTTTCCGCAAGCACGAGCATCAACGGCTTCACTTGCTTGATAAAGTTATCGATAGCCCGACGAGAATCGATGGGAGCTATGGAAATGGAAATTCCACCCTCTTCCGCCATCGGAGTTAAAAATTCAAGCACTTCAGCTTTTTGAGTCGTAATGAGAATTTTGGGAATTTCTGGAAAATCAGCCTTGAGACATTTTGCTAAAGAAACTAGCATTTTGCATTCGCCAAGGCTTGCTCCATGCATCCAAAGAAACGGGCCTTCCGGAAAGGGGCCCGTTAACCGGTCTTGAATTCGGAAGCGCTTGTTCAAAAACGGAATTTTACCCGCACTCCACGCTACTACACCAAATGCACTTCGAAGCAAACCCAAAGCAACCATCAAAAACTCCTTTCAAAAAGCCAAACGTTAAAACGAAAGAAAACGCCTGCGCAATACAAGTAACAAACTATAAAACAAAAGCCATACCCAGGTCCATCTATCTGCAATAAAAGCAGAAAAAAAACTTCTTTTACAAAACTTTTTTTGCAAACTCAAGGAAACTTCGGATTTGCTTCCCGGGAAAAATGCAGGCGTTTTTGCAGCCCAATCCCGAAAAGCATCTCCAAAACGCTCTTCCAAGAATTTATCTTCTGCAAAAGCGAGCAGTACTACAAATAAAAAAAGCGCGGAAGCAAACATAAATGTCAGAGTGCACCAACCTAAATGGAGCATCACAAATCCGAGCCCGACACATAAATTGGAGAGATAAAGTGGATGCCTGATTTTTGAATAAATTCCCCAAGTAACGAGTTCCGGGGCCGATTTTTCACTCTCGCGGGAATGTTCCCCTATTACACGGCGGGCTTCCACCCGGAACAAAATGCCCGCGAGCAACAAAAAAGCGCCCGAAACGGGAATCAAATTATGCTGAGCGGGCACAGCAAGTAAAACCAGCGCAAAAAAGCCAAGAATGATACCGCGATATCGATAAAGAAAATTCATTTTGGAAAATTTAGTATTTGGAAATGATTTAGCGCCATATCGTCTAATGCATCATGAGTTGCCAACATCACCCACTTTCCTTTTGATTCTGCCACATCCAAGAAAGCAAGAAGTATCGGCAATCGTTCTTCGCGAGCGACAAAAGAAAACGGCTCATCCAACAACACAATCCTCGCCTGCGAAGCAAGAGCCCAAACAAGGGCCACCTTGGCGCGTTCCCCCCCTGAAAGCCCTTGTTTTTTCAATAATTTTTCTCCTTGTACCAGAGATACAAAAGCAGAAAACTTTTTGTCCGCCAGTTCTTTTTTTACGCGATTCAAAACGAATTCCCGAGGAGGAAGCACCAAGTCCTGCGACACGGAAAAAACGCCATATCCCGCAAAATTTTTAGGCAAGAAAATTTTACCCGCATCCGGTTCTTCCAAGCCAGAAATCAACTTGAAAAATGTCGATTTCCCAGAACCGTTCGGTCCCAACAGAAGAATAGGCATATCAGAAGACAGCGAAACGGATTTGGACAAAAAGACATTTACTTTGTGTGCATAAGAAAAATCAACACTTTCAAAAACAAGAAAATCGCAATCTGCAACTTTTGCATTTTTTTTATGGGGCTCTTTTTCTAAAACAAAGAGGGCCGCAAGCGAGCTCTTGGCCATCCGGATTTGAGGAGAAAGCCGGGCACATTCCTTTACCGGCTTGTAGCAAAGAAATAACGCAGAGCAATAAAGGACCAAGCCGTCCGGAGCAAGGTCTCCTTTTGAAATCATCCAAGCGCAAAACGCGAGCACAAAAAGCACGGCAATCAACGATAGAGATTCCATCCCCTGCGAAAGCACTACTTTGCGACGCCCGACGGACAAGCCCGAAACAAAAACTTGCTTCACTCGTTTAAAAAGGGATTCCGAAATTCGCGATAGATCTTCTTTAGAACTCCACAGCCGGAAAAACCGTTTGGCATTTTCCATCTCTGCCCGGAATTCACCGCGGCTCTGCATTTCCCCCTCCACAGAACCCTTCATAGAATGGAGTTTCTTTTGTACAAAAGAAATTACGGGCAAAACCACCAGCAATAGCACTGCGGTCAAAAGAGGCGAAATATAAAATAGCACAGGCAAAAAAACCACCAGTTGGAGCACCGCCTGAAGAGCCTGCATCAAGGATTCTGCGCTCGAAGAAACAACCTTTACCGCATCGTATGAAACTTGCAGGCGGTTTTCACTCGACGATTCATGAAAAAAGTGAGGGGAGAGAGTGCGCAAACGCCTTATAAACCAGATAGACAAGCCGGATTCAATCCGTCGGGAAATCCGCTCTACCGCATTTCCCCTCAAAAAAGAAAATACCCAGCGCAAAAAAACGAGCAGCAAAGCTGCTAAAAACCATTCCAAAACAGTAAAATCCGCCGTTTTTTGAAGAATTTGCATAAAAGCGCGGATAGCATACAGAAGGGCGGCATCAGCTAAACTCGCCAAAAGGACAAGCGGGAAAAGGCGGAAGAAGCCATAAAAAGCATTCCTTTTAAGCCAATTCGCAAGATTCATAGATTGTTAAAATAGAATTTTTAATGAAACCCCTTGACTTGATGGTTTTGTTTCCTATATTTGGCGTGCTCAGATGAACGCCTCTATCGTCTAGTGGCCTAGGACTCGGGATTTTCATTCCCGCAACAGGGGTCCAAATCCCCTTGGAGGTATAAAAACCCGTCGCGAAAGCGGCGGGTCTTTTTATTTGTAAAAATAATCCCCTTATAAATCGAACTTACGCCTGCATCTCTCAACTTGAAACTAGTTGAACTTGAGTAAAAGAGCGATCTCAAAAGAAAGGATCTGCTCTACATGCGCCGTTTCATCATCCAACTTTTCACGGATCTGGCGGTATTCAATATAAGCGCTCATGCTAGCCATCTTGTTGAATTCATAACCCGCACTTGGGCGGATATACCATTCATGCACGCGCGAAGGCACGGTACGCTCTGTCTTCGTAAGCTTAGGATAATATACCGTATAAGGTTTATCGCCAAACGTCCACTTTTTATAAACGCCATCCGTTCCGCTTTCTTCTTCCCACATTTTGTAACCAGTAATCGGTTCGTAAATTTCGCGGATGGTCTTGGTATATTCATAACCGGCCGTCAAACGCAAATCGATATCGCTCTGCAATTTAAAGTACCACTTCCAGAGCTGAAAGCCGCGCTTCGTCTTTAGAGGATATGTAATCGTCAGGTCATTCCCTGCATTGTAACCAAAATCCTTGTACAGGGAAGTTGGAATCCAAGGCGTATAGAAGTATTCCGTCGTATCCGAAGAATTTGCTACTGAATTCGGCCAATTCGTCTGCGAAATCACTTCTTGTTTTGGACGGCGGTCTGCAAATTCCAACTTCAAGAAAGTATTGTCATCAATGCGGATATTCTTCTGCGTAAGAAATGAAATGCGGACAAGCGGATTAAAGTTCCAAGTGGTCGTCCAAGAATCTTCAGCGCTTTGGAACGGTTTGGAAACCCGCGTATAAGTATAGTCTACGCGATGCGTGGTACTCACACTGCGGAACGAATTGAGAAATCCGACACGTTGGGCAAAGTTGGGAATCGTCACGCCCACACCCCACTTCGGCCATACAATCGTAGAATCGGTATAAAGCGGGTATTCTCTGGATTGCGAGAAGTCCTCTTTCCATTGCATATCTGCAACAACGCCGATATCCCAAATAGGAAGAGTAAATCCCGTCGAAAGATTGAGAGTCCGATCCACGCTATGTGTAAAATTTCCCTGATAAACTAATGTATCCACATTGCCATTCCGGTATTCGGCAAAGCGGGTATAATCATCGCGGCTATCTAGCTCCATATCGCCTGACACGATATTCCAAAGCCCGCGGTTCTTATAGCCATTGCCTATCCCCAAGCCGTATAAGTAATACTCGAATGGAGTAACGCCCTGCTGTTCGTAAAGCTGTGCAAGCGTAAAATTTTCGCCCACTGTCGAAAGATCCGTCGTCCACGTAGCTTTTACTTCTCGCCACTTGAGTTTGTTCAAGAAACTAGCTGCAACATTATTATCTCCAAAAAGCTTTGAAAACGTAATCAACTGGAATGAAGGCGAAAATTCAAAGCGGTTCGTTTGAGAAATGGTCCAATAATTCTTCTCTACAGTAGTTTCATCCGTCAAATCAAAATCATCCGGAATCGTCTTTTGCTGAGTAAAAGACGAGCTGAATGCAAATGTCATTGGTAAAAATGAAATTAAGTTCGGATTAAAAGTCGTCTTGAATTGCTGACTGCGGGAACGTTCATTGCGGAGAATTCCATAAGCACGGCCATATTCTCGTTTGCCAACGCTATCCACCCTGTAATAAACTGTACTGTCATAAAGGATTTTATATGTAGAAGCGTCATCCATGTCTATCACAGAGGTATCGCCGCTCGACGAAACTACAGCAACGGTATCATACGGAATCGCGATGACACTATCTGGAGAAACGTAGACCTTTCTATCCGTATGATCATAATCAAAAATGTCGCCTGCTGCAAAAAGGCCGCCGTTATCCGTGCTCCAAAAATTTTCTTTCGCAAAGGCTTCCTGATCACCACCGCCATACATATCGCGGGTAATATTCAAACTATAATTAGTAGTTAGGAATGGAAAAATATTCCAGCGGACACTTGCCTTATGAGAAAGATCCACTGTATACGTAACAACTTTATCCGTCTGAGGTTCTGCATAATCTGGATCGCGATCTTGATCCACATAACGTATATAACTCAGATCAAACAAAGTAAGGTCTATGGTCTGTGGCCAAGGTTCAAACGAGGCATCGGAAAAACTTTTCGCCCAAGACTGCTTTTTGAGTTTTTCAAAGGGTTTGTAATTGAAACGATTATACGTTCCCAAATTATATTCAATAATCGTGTGGTAAGAATAAGTTGAATCGGCACTTGTTGTTGCTCTAGTTTCCGTTTCATTATAGCTGTAACTCCAAGCAGGGCGTTCCAAAAACACCTGCGAAAGAATTTCTGCTACCGGGTTCGTTTCCGATTTATAATCTTTGCTATAACTGAAGCTAAAGCGGCGAGTACGGCTAAACGATTGGTATCCTTGGGATTTTGCGTTATCACGAAGTTTTTGTTCTGTAGAATCATTCGAGACAACTAATTTGCCATTCCAAATATCACCCGCGAAATCAGCCAAATTGTCTTGTGAAAGCTGCAAGTCGTCCGTCGGCTTTAAATAGGGGCGCTCTGTCGTGCTGCTATAGCCCACGCTCATCGGCATGTGCAGACCATATTCATCTTTAAAGAACTTGTTTACATTCAAGCTGGCATCCGCGGCAAGGTCCAGTTGAGATTTGGCTTCGGAAAGAGATGGCTTCGGCGAAGAGCCTGTATTGGAAAGCGTCGCAAAATTTCCATCCTGATACTTGGCAGAACCAGAAATAGAAAGGACATCTGAAAAATTAGTCTGACCGGACATACGAAGTGCATAGCCCCAATCCGTATCCATACCGGAAAGCCGCAAATCGTCTACCCAGAATTCGCCCTCCAAATCCGCAGGAGAAGCATCATCATCTGCAATAATCACAAAACGGATCCAATCTACAGAAGTCGTAGACGGATTACCGACCAATTTCAGCACTTCTTCGCGGTCGCCGCCAATGCTATCGACAACAGGCGTCAAATAAGGCGGAGAACGACCTTTCTTTAGATCAGAAAATGCAGAAAGCTTTTCTGAGAATGCATTGGCAAGCCAGTTCCGCTCATGACAATCCTGCGTGCGTTCCGAAGAAGAACAGGTAATTTTTACCGGTTTAAAACTCCACTCATAATAATCCGTAGAACCATCCAAGGAACCTTCACCGAACTGCAAGGCAAAACGCACTGGCACTTTTGTCGCATCAGTAGTATAATGAATTTCCATTTTCAAACTTTTGTACTTCGTCAAGTCCTTCGTTTCCGAATCAAAAACCCGTGTTGCACCAACAACTTGGCCTGGACTCAAGTTCTTATAATCGAGCACAAGAGCGGTTTCCTTAAGCGCAGCATTCGTTTCCGCATCCCGTTCTGTAGCCGTATTCGGACTCTTGAAGTATGTCCCGGAATTCTCGCGGTTATTCAGCGTACTTACTGTAAGATAAGTCGAATCCGCAGAGGAGGAACGCGTAGAAGAAATGTCTACACTGCTTCCATCCACCACAGCCGTTTGAGTATTTCCATTCGAAGACGTCTCATAAAGACTAGAGACATCCGATCCTTCCCAAGAATTTCCAAGAACAGCAAGACTTACAATCTGCACTTTTGCTTCAGCAACCCCATTACTGATTTTGCCGAACCAAAGACGGGAAAACTGGGATTCGGCTAAAATCGTCGAATAACTTTCTCCATTTGTAGAAACAATCGTATCGAATTGATCAAGAGGTATTTTCCACTTGCGCCAACCATTCTTCAACGTTTCATATTTTGTATCATCATCGCTCGAAAGGTCTATGCGATAACGGACAAAACTGATGTCCTTGTCCAAGGATCCATTTTTGTTAATGTCTTCCGTATCATAAGAGCGCTCACCCGAATTGTTTTCTGTCCCATTTATCGTCACCGGCGGATCACTGTCGTCGTCCAAATCATCATCGAAATTATCGCGGGCGATATCCGTATTCGTCGCATCAGAATTAGCACTGTTCTTTATCGTCGAAACGCAACCAGAAATACGGCAATCCCAAATCTCTAAAGTTTCATCCGAACCAGAAAGGCCGTCGAGGCCTTTATCATGCAAGGCAGTTGTCGTTCCTAAATCATTTTCACCATCATATTTATCGTTTGGCGCATCGCCATTGATAGAAAGGTCTTCGCTCACAAGGCCCAAATCCAAATAAAGACTGCCCACATTTCCGCGAGCGATAACTTCAATATACTTCTTATCGCTCAAATCTTGATAGTAACTGCTGTTGGGTCGCATCACGCCACCCCAGCTATTGCCCGCTAAATTATCATTCGGGCGCAACGTAAACTTGAGGACAGTCAAACGCTGATTGTCAACATCGCTATTGCCGACTGTCGGATAGATATACTTGTATAATTCCGTATTGTTACTATGCCATATAAATTCACCCTTATGCTTATAATCTTGATTTTCGATATAAGTGCTGGGATCCGTATCAACGCCACCCGGAGGAGATGCTTGATACCAAGAAAGTCTGGACAACGGATATGTCAATCCCGATTCGCTGCTTTCAAAATCTTCAAGGAGGGCTGTCTTGCTGTCGCTCGTATTTGCATTATGATAACTGCTCGCAAATTCTGTTTCGAAACGCCAATTTGATTTTGCCTTTGTATCAATAAATGGGACTTTGTTAATAGCAGCGCTCATCCATTGAGTCGTATCCTGCAAGCGGAGGTTCATTCCCCAGAGGAAACTCGAATAAGGTTCATTGCCGAGTGTAGGAACGCTTGAAGTCGTTGTCTGGCTTTTATAAAGAGCTGTAACTCCGAACAAAGAACCATCACCAAAACCATAATGCGTGAGCGGTAGTTCCGCACGAGCACCTAACAAAACTTTGCTGTCAATTTCAAACAAAGGATCACATTCAAATGATACAGTAATTTCTTTATTAGGATCGAGGGCCCGCTCGCTCAAAAGTTCAATCTGGCCCAACTCATAGTTTACATCATAATCCGTCCCGCGTTCCAAGACTTCAGAACCGGCCTTCAATTTTTCAGAGCCCTCCGAAATATCCATACACGAGCCCGAACTCACGGAATAACTTGAATTAGGATCCCGGACGCTGATAACGGAATTCCGGCGTTTGCCGACACTTTCAAAATAAAAACGGTTCGTAAACTTTGATGAAAGATTATATACCGGCAATGTGTACAGTTTAGCCATTGCGGACGAAGAATCTACGTTCCTAAACGGTTCAAGGCAGTTTTCACGGGCTAAGGAAGCTGCGTTCGACCCCGTGTACCAAGAAATCGGGTGGCAAGGAAGCCACATTTCACCTGTGTAAGAACCCGACGCATCTTTCTTAAAAATAGTCGCATCACCTGTAAGGACCGTTCCCGTAGACGTATCGACCACACCAAGTGTTTTCAAATAAGTACTAGAAACGCCGGACTTGTTCTTTAAACGCAAAATAAAACCCGAAGAACTCTCATCGGAAATTCCAACCGAATAAACATTGCGAAGCATTAATTTATCTATATCCGTTAATTCGGAAAGAGTCGCATCCCATTGAATAAGAACGACTCGCGAACCATCATTGATAGTCGTTCCTGTGCGGCCCGATCCGTCTCCACTCCAACTTGCTGCAATAAGCGTATTCCTTGAAGCCCCTGTCACCTTCACAATGCCAGTGCGGCTGTCGTAGCTATAATCGCTCGACGACATTTCCATCATTCGGTCGATGGTCTTTTCAATAGTTCCGCCATCAGGAGTTATATACACCGCCGTAATTTTTTCGACAACGCCCGAAGTAGTATTCGTAGACGCCCGTTTATAAAGTTTCAAATTTGTTGCTGAATAAGAAGACGTGGTGCGACCAGCAATACCCGCACTGATATAATTACTGCGGGCTTCTTGATTCAAGAAGTAATAACGATACGCAAGGAATTGTTTATCCTGAATTTGAAATTCCGTTGTACTTGAACTTGCATTGATCGTATAAGTTTCTTGGCTCCCGCCATCCTGTGATGCAATCGTCGTGAGCCGCCAGTCGCCTAGCTTCCACTCCGCTTTAATTCCAAAAAGACCTTTGTGATTTTCCGAATAACCCGTAAATTCCGTTCCCGCCAAATTCAGAGACGTAGAACCCGCTTCGACCCGCTGCAAGATATAATCTTCAAATTCATCTTTGTATGATTCCTCATAAACTACCCGAAGCTGATTTTTTATGCCGAGCCCGCTTTCCACATTGTTCACTTCGACCGTAATGTAAGGGCCTATTTTCCCCTTCACCATAAAACTCGGATCATAATTCAATGTAGGAGACGGGAACAGATTATCCTTAGTACTTCCAGGGGCATCATCCAATTCTCCGCGACCACTCAAACGGATATCCATCGTTCCTTGCAAAAGAAGCTTGGGTTTATCAAAACCAAAGTCCTTCATCCAAGCAGGCATGTTCACCGGAATGGAAATGTCAAAAAGAGAACCGTTCTCCGGCTCAGAATAACCGCCCTTCTGTCCTGCAAAAGAATTGAGCCACAATCTGTTAAATCCAATATCATACATATCCATCACGTACGTGGCAAGTTCTGGATAAGTCGCCTCCCAAAGTTCCGTCGTATCCCGGCTAAGCGGATTCACATAGTTCTTCTTGATTTCCAAATCACGACTTTCAAAATCGATATCGTGTGAATAATTAATACTCCGCGGAGCTCTCATTAAAGCACCGGAACCCGCTGCCACACCCCCTTGCGGAAGCAGATCATTCAACGGCGTTACATTTGCGGGAAGAGAAATATATTGAACTTGACTTTTCGAAAGAGCAGAATCAGTAGAAGTAGAATCTGAAACCACAAAAGAATCTACCGCTTCCTGAGCAGAAGACAGAGCAAAAAAGAATACAGAAACGGCAAGAAGCCTTTTCATTCGAAAACAGGTCCGGGCATAAGTTTCCAATATGGCAAAACGGGTTTAAAATACAGAAAATCCATTACAAAAGCCATTTGGGGATTTAGAAAGTAATAAATTTCAAGCATGGAAATTGCAATTGATATTTTGGGAACACTCGCTTTTGCTATCTCCGGAGCATCAAAAGCCATCCAATACAAATTGGATTGGCTGGGGCTCCTCG